>JAAYGP010000280.1 GCA_012727625.1 Clostridiaceae bacterium | reverse complement strand
TGCTAGCTGCTTGTAACCATCAAACAAAGCATCAACTGTTGGTTCAAGGTCATTTTCCAATTTAATAACCTGATTGCTTATCTTTTTAATATCAGATTTTACTTCTTCGAATTTCTGGTTAAAATCGTTATACATCTTTGTTAAAAGCTCAAAAGTTTTATCTTCCATATAAATAACCTCATTTCACCGATATTATATCACATAACTTTATTCGTATCACTGCAAATAAATTTGGATTATATTTTGAAACCTTGAACTCATAGCATAGCAAAGAAATAAAAATATTACAAAACTATTATATATGAACCAAAAAAGCAGGTGTCAGAAAACATGAAACCTGCTTTTTCACTGGTCGGAGTGACTGGATTTGAACCAGCGACCTCTTGCACCCCAAGCAAGCACTCATACCAAACTGAGCTACACCCCGTAAGCGACATTAAGTATTATAAATCATTTAAACAAAAATCTCAATAGCTTTTGCTGAAAAGTTTCCCGAAAGGGCGTAAAAGATAATTGACAAAGTAAATGCAATCCCTGAAGCCATCAGGGTGAAAATAACTTTTGCAAAATCAACCATTTCGATTATTCTTTTTGATTATTCCTGTAAAGAACTCTTTATATCACTATCAAATATGTCACTGGCTTTTTTGAGAATGCTGATAGCTCCCTGCTTCAATCTACGGAACTATACCTTAACAGTTAAAATGATTTTCTATGTGTCCTGCAATACATTTTTTGCGAAATGGCAGATTTGCCCGGATAAAGCAAAAGAATTACAGAATATTGCAAACCGTTTAAAAATTTTCTTGTGGTTCGCAATAAATTGAGATATAATTATGACCAGGTTATAATATCATATAGTAATAACGTTGTCTGTATTTTACTTTTCCATAGAAAATGGGGGGATTATATGGAAAAAGGTATTCGTATTGAAATAAAGGAAAGCAAGAGGGTAGTTAAAGGTTTAGGTTATTATGAAACTTCCGGTATTAAAGACTTAAGACAGATTGTAAAGGAAAGTGTCAGGAAATTTGGTGATCAGACAGGTTTTAAGTTTAAAGACAAGGACAAAAATATAACAGGTAAAACATACCGTGAGTTTGACAGTGATATTGACAGCCTGGGGACTGTTCTTCATGAGATGGGACTTAAGGGGTTAAGATTTGCAATAATAGGAGAAAACCGTTATGAATGGGGGGTATGTTATCTTTCTGTGACAAATGGTACAGGCGTTGCGGTTCCTCTGGATAAATATCTTCCGGAGAGTGAAGTTGAAATGCTTATCGACAGGGGGAAAGTTGATGTAATTTTTTACAGCCCTGCGTTTCACGGAATGATGCTGTCCATTTCAAAGAAAAACGAAAGAATTAAATATTATATATGTATGGATTGTCCGGATATCCTGGAAAGAGATAATGAGCAAAATTCATTTTTGACATTGAATGAACTGATAAAAAGAGGAAAAGAGCTTCTGGAGAAAGGTAACAGATCCTTTATTGATGCGGATATTGACAGAACCGGTATGTCAATGCTGCTTTTTACTTCAGGCACAACAAGCATGGCCAAAGGTGTAATGCTGTCCCACTCCAATATTACAAGCAATGTTGAATCCATATGCAGCACCATTAAAGTATATCCTGGCGACGCTCATTTGTCGCTGCTGCCTTTGCACCATACATTTGAAAATACAGTAGGCTTTCTGTTTATGGTATACTCAGGAGTGGTTATTGCTTATTGTGACGGAATTAAATATATTACACAGAATCTGAAGGAGTATAATATTTCCTTACTGGTTGTGGTTCCTGCAATACTTGAAACATTTCACAAAAGAATAACTGAAGGCATAAAGAAGTCGGGAAAAGAGAATCTTTTAAACATGTTAATCGCAATATCTGAATTTTTAAGAAAGCTTGGTATTGATCTTCGCAGAAAATTCTTTAAAAGCGTTTTTGCTCAGTTTGCCCCTGCCCTTCGTCTTGCTGTTTCAGGCGCGGCGCCGCTTGATCCAAAAGTTGTTATCTGGTTCGGTAAAATAGGTTTTAACCTTATTCAGGGATATGGACTTACTGAAACGTCGCCGGTTGTAAGCACCAACAATGACTACGTCAACAAGCCCGGAACTGTAGGTCTTCCAATTAAAGATGTTGAAATAGCAATAGAAAACCCGGATGAAAACGGAATAGGTGAAATAATTACACGGGGTCCGAATGTTATGATCGGATATTATAATGACGAAAAGGCGACGTCCGAAGCCCTTGACAGCAATGGATGGTACCGTACGGGTGATCTTGGGGCCATTGACGAGGATGGATTTCTTAGAATAACAGGAAGAGCAAAATCCATGATAGTGCTGGACAATGGAAAGAAAGCATTTCCGGAGGAATATGAGGTTGCTTTGAACAATATTCCGGGGGTGAAAAACTCCTTTGTCTGGGGTCATATAACAGAAGACGGCAGTGTACAGATATGTGCTAAGCTTGTTGCAGATAAAGAGTTTATGGAGAATGAGAGGCTTTCTGAGACACAAATGGCAGAGCGTGTTGATGCAATAGTCAAGGAAATCAACAAAAACATTCCAAAATATAAAATTCTTCGTTATGTATTTTTCAGTTATGAGGATTTGGTTTTAACAACAACTTTAAAGATAAAAAGAAATATTGAAATGGAGAAGATCTCAAAGCTTATAAAAGATACAGGGTTGAATATGCGGAGACTTTCAGAAGCAATTTGCGATGTTGAAAGTTGTTGATAATATTGAATTATGAGGCATGAAAAAAATATTTTCCCCCAATATTAAATGAAAAGAAGCAGGTTAGAGGCACATTGACAAAATAATAACTAATTTTC
>JAAYGP010000279.1 GCA_012727625.1 Clostridiaceae bacterium | reverse complement strand
CTCAAATGGTTACGGTAAAATCCCACGATCGAATCTATCATTTCAGCATCAGCGGAAGGCCTGTTTATAACGAACGCAGCAATATTACTTTCTCTATAGTATGTATCAGGGATGTTACTGCACAGGTGATGAATGACAACTATATACTTCAGGTTGAAAAAGAGAAGAAAAAATATCTTGAAAGGATGATCGAGCTTAAGGATGATTTTCTAACCTTAGTGTCTCATGAGTTTAAGACTCCTCTTACTGTTATTGGAACCGCAATACAGGCAATTGAGATATTTTGCGGGAAAGAATTAAGTGATAAGGCAAAAAGATATTTAAGAACAATAAAACAAAATTCCTACAGGCAGCTGAGGCTTGTAAACAATTTGCTGGATATCACCCGGGGAACCGCGGGGCAAATTCGCCTGTACAGCAGAAATATTGATATCGTTTACCTTACGAGAATGATAACTGAATCCGTTAAAATCTATGCCGCCCAGAAGAACCTGCAAATAAAGTTCAGCTCGGACCATGATGAAAAAATAGTTTATATTGATGATGAAAAGTATGAGCGTGTTCTCCTTAATATTCTTTCAAATGCAATTAAATTCACGCCAAAGGGGAAAAATATATATATCAGGCTGTTCATTGAAGATTACATCAACATAGAAGTCA
Organism: Clostridiaceae bacterium; assembly: GCA_012727625.1. Taxonomy (GTDB): domain Bacteria; phylum Bacillota; class Clostridia; order DSM-8532; family DSM-8532; genus JAAYGP01. The sequence goes on along the minus strand of JAAYGP010000279.1, from coordinate 3,995 downwards.
AAGATGAGGGGGTCGGTATTCCACAGGAAAAAATTGATGTAATCTTTGAAAAATTCGGCCAGGTGGATAACAGCCTTTCACGTCAGGCAGAGGGAAGCGGAATTGGTCTTTACCTTGTAAAATCTTTTGTAGAAATGATGGGAGGAAGTATTTCCGCAAAGAGCACTCTTTACTCCGGCTCCACTTTTCTTATCAGGCTTCCGAATATACCGCCCAAGGAAAACGAAAGCGATAATTTCTATAAGGAAGTGGATAATAAAAGAATTATAAACACAATGTCCATAGAATTTTCTGATATATATCTTTAAAATAGATGCTTAAATATAGTATAATAGATTAAGCTGAAAGGGCTTCACCTTTAAGTATTCCTGTGCACAGTAAAGTCTTGTATTATAAATACAGGTAATAAACGATGGCTTTGATTGCTGTGAACCGTTTCTAAATATGTCAGATTGGTGGTTTAAATGAATAAAATAAAAACAAGGCATATATTGTTCGTAATCGGTGTGATGGGTATAATTGATACATTGGTTATACGTCTTTTTGTTCAGGGAATGGATCTTGGCACAATTCTTCCTGCGGTAATAGGTATTGTGTTAATCATTTTCTCATTCAAATCCTCATGGGGAAAATATGTAAATAAGCTAAATCCTGTTTTCTTCAGGTTCGTATACTGGATGTTTTTATTATCAATTACTGTCTTTATTATAGCCGAAGGCTGTATTATACTTGGCGGTGTTTATTCTCCGAAGCCTGAAAACAAACCTGAATACGTTCTAGTCCTGGGAGCCGGGATAAAAGAGGATGGAACGCCCACTCTCACGCTTTTGAACAGGCTGGAAAAGTGTATAGACTATGCCTGTGAGAATCCGGAAGTAAAAATAATTGTATCCGGGGGGCAGGGTAGAAATGAACCGGAGCCGGAAGGACAAGCCATGGCAAAATATCTTGTGGCAAGAGGAATTGATCCGGAAAGAATTATAATTGAAGACAGATCAACAAGCACAATGGAAAATTTCAAGTTCTCAAAGCTGCTGATTGAGGAAGATGTCAAAGAAGTTGCCTTTATCACAAATGACTTTCATGTTTTCCGGTCAACAATCCTGGCACGCAGAAACGGATTGGTTGCATACGGGTATCCTGCTTCAACCCCCGGAATAGTTTTAATAAACAGTTATCTCAGGGAATTCTTTGCCTTGTTCAAATCGTTGATTTTTGATTTTTAGCGGTTAACTGAAAGGAAACATATCATGCGTCTGCGCTTTTCAGTGAGTATGGTTATGAGATTCGTCCTTTTTTCGGTTTTTTAACAGTGTTTCAAGAACCTCAAGATAAATTTCCTGAGGATAACCTTTCCAGTTGCCGCATATATTCCGGGCATCCTCCTTTGAGCCCACCGTTATTTTAAGATCAATCAAGGGAAAATCATCCTCTTTAATTTTACATGATACAAAATAACCATCTTCAATTTCGATGGAATAATCAGCGGATATAAAAGTTTCCATCCGGATGTTTTTCCGAATAGGTGTTATACTATCATCAATACGCTTTTTAAGCCCGGCCGGTAATATTGACTCAAACATGGATAAAACCTCAAGCCCTTTTTCGTTTATTTCATAAAACTGCTGCCCGTCTTGTCTCCAGGTTGTTAACAGACCATCTTTAATAAGTTCGCTGAGATACTGTTTGAAATAGAAATAATTCATAAACCTGTTTTCAAGCATAATTTTTATAAACTGTATATCTCCGACAGCCATGCGGATTTTTTTCATGAAATAAAGAATAAAAACTTTGTTTTCAGCTGTTTCCATCGTTTCAAATCCTGTTTGCATAGCTCCTCCGTCAAAACTTTCACATTAAAATATTGTATTCATTATATCATAATTTTTTCAGATTTATCATAATGTTAAGGCTAATGACAGCCGATATAAAAAATGAAAGTCAGATCCTATGTAAACCAGCAATAAAAATTTTACTTAAGCGGACTGGTGCTTTGTGGAAAACTGTTATGTCTGCCACAAATAGTATGACCGGTATTAATATCCAGAATCAGGAATGACACAAAAGAGGAAGAAGATGAGAATATTATCATGGAATATCAACCAGGGTAAAGATTGCTCTGATCTGATGGGTGTGATTGATACCTTACAGGAGCATAATCCTGAGGTTATTTTTTTGCATGATTTTTTAAATGACCGTCATGGTCGGATTATCCGAAATGTAATGAAAGAAATAGGATGTGAATATCAATACTTCACAGGCAACGGCACCATGAGCGGTATTCTTATTTTGTCCAGGAAGCTTTTTTATCTCAATCGCTGCAATTACATCAAACCGTCAAAAAGCCACGGCTGGCTTGATATAATGTTTGATGATTACAGGGTAAGCATCCTGGCAGTCAGCATTCCAAAATGCAGTGAAAATATAAACCCGGGTGAATACTGGGAGCGGCTTTTGGAATATTCAAAAATTAAAACAGTTGACGATTGTATAATTATCGGCACTCTCTGTACGGATGGAATAACCGGTTCTGATAAAAAGCAGCCTATTAAGGAGATATTGAACACCGGCTGGGTTGAGTTGATACATTATTGTCAAAGCAGAGAAAAATCTGCCGTCAATGAATTTAAAAAGATATCAACCAGAACTGATTATGCCTTTGCAACCAAACAGGTGAAAGAATCAGTTTCAACAGCGTATTTTTCGAGCCTGGGAAGTGCCAAAGGACATAAGCGCATGCCTATGGTTCTCGAATTAGCATAATTACCTTAAATTTAACCGTCTGTTATTTCTTATAAAAATACTGCAAAGGTACATTTTAGAAAATCTGAATGGTTTTTTAGATAGAGATGGCATTTCATGATTTTGCCGTGAGCAACAATTCCCCATAGCTTGACTTGATTCCATAATCCCTTATAATTATAAGGTGTATTAATTTTTGAGTTTAATTAATTAAAATATTTAGTATACATAAAATATATGCGCATTTCATGGTAGTATTTTAAAGTCAAATTTGGTCTGCGTATATTAACTATAAAGCAATATTAAATGAAATCGAGGTGGATCATTTGTCAGGAACACTCACCGAAAAAATACTGGATAAGCATATAATAGACGGCGAAAAGAAAATCGGGTCTGAAATTGCCTTGCGTATTGATAACACGCTTACCCAGGATGCAACAGGCACTATGGCATATCTGCAGTTTGAGGCAATCGGGATTGACAGGGTTAAAACGGAGTTCAGCGTAAGCTTTGTTGATCATAACACCCTGCAGACAGATTACAAAAACGCTGATGATCATCTGTTTTTGCAGTCAATTGCCCAGAGGTACGGTATATATTTTTCAAAGCCCGGGAACGGGATATGCCATCAGATATTTTTAGAGAGGTTTGCAAAACCAGGCAATACCCTTATAGGTTCAGACAGCCACACACCCACTGCCGGCGGCATCGGTTGCTTTGCAATGGGTGCCGGAGGGCTTGATGTGGCCTGTGCAATGGCAGGAGCTCCTTTCAGAATCAAATACCCTAAAATCATCGGGGTTCATCTGACCGGCAGGCTTAAGGATTGGGTGTCCGCAAAGGATGTAATTCTTGAAGTTTTGCGTCTGATTGATGTTAAGGGCGGGCTTGGCGCTGTTCTGGAATACTTTGGGGATGGTGTAAAGACACTTAGTGTAACCGACAGAGCCACAATTACAAACATGGGAACGGAAACGGGCTGCACAACCAGCATTTTCCCAAGTGATGAGATCACCAGGGCTTTTCTTGAAGCCCAGGGCAGAGGGGAACAATGGATTGAACTGTCTGCGGATGAAGACGCCGTGTATGATGAAGTTATTGAAATTGACCTTTCAAGCCTTGAGCCTATGGTTGCTTTGCCCCATAGTCCCGGTAATGTTAAAAAAGTTCGCGAAGCCGGGAAAATAAGAGTTGATCAGGTTGCGATAGGTTCATGCACAAACTCATCGTTAAGGGATCTGAAAGTTGTGGCT
>JAAYGP010000278.1 GCA_012727625.1 Clostridiaceae bacterium | reverse complement strand
TCCTAAAAGAACAATTGTTCTTTTAGGTTACCATATACTTCTGATATCGTCAATTCCTCCTTGAGGATTCACAGCTGAAAAGTTGCTATAACAATATCACATACTCTTATAAGATTATTGCGGAATAATCGCTGCTGGTTTTCGAAAGAATACGTTATGTATTCACGATTAACCGGGGGTTAAGCAATGTCGAAGAAAATGCTCCTTTTTTGTATACCGGCCTTTTTGAATTGGATAACCGGGATCCGGAGAGCAGTTTCTTCAAATTCATAAAAACCGAGTACGCGATGGGAGCAATCAATCCCCTCCGATTGCTGGGTATTATACCCACGACCAGCATGATTTATCCAATTGCGCTGGCCAGGATAATATGCAGGCTGTCCGGCCTTAAAGTGTTTAATACCGGAGTACTTGCGCTTGTGTATGCGGTACTGTATATCGCCGGGATAGCGATGGGCGTTAAATGGTCAGGAATAAAAAGGGCTGCGGTGCTGTTTTTTTGCGGCTTGCTGTCGCTTTTTATTCTCATGGACGGAAATTATCTCGTTTGGTTCAACAGCCTCTATGGGGAGCCAATGATGATCGTGTCTCTGCTTTTATTTATGGCATCGGTTCTGTATGCTTCAACAAGAGTGAAAAATATAGGCCGAAGAGAAGTATTTTTTGTCCTGGCGGCTTCATTTCTGTTTATAGGCTCAATTTTTCTTTCTATACGTTCCACGAAAATTATTGCGTGGTTAAATATTATTGTTTATGCCTTGATATTAGTGTCTACAAAATTGATGATTTTTGTACACGATGTTGTTTTAGATCAGGCAGGAATAGATTTAGCTGATTTGATTACCAATACTTCTGTTAAATGTATTATTTTACTTGCTGTAGCATGTTGTTACATTATCTCATATGTTGTATCAAGTAGAAAATATAAACATAAAGATATATAAGTGAATCTGATTTTTATCGGTGATAATAAATCCCAATTATTGAAGGATAGTGTAAAGTGAGATATGAAAAACGGAGATATGAAAAAGTAGCTCCATCGAACATTGAAAAGTGAAAATATTCCTCTTAGATTAGATTGACTGATACCGTCCGCCACCCTTGACGGCATAACAAATCAATGCTATTGAATAGTCACCGACGGCGAAGAAACTCAAAAACAGATAGGCTTTCACCGTCGCATTCACAGCATTGTAGCATTGTTTCGCCATGCCATCAAGGGCAAGTCCAAAAGCAAGCTTTTGGATGGCTATTAGTTACCTCTGGCTCAAAAATCTAAAAACAGATAGTTGTTAAACAGCTTGGTTTTTCTGCATATCGAGGATGGTTTTTTGACCAAGAAGAATGAGGATTTGCCATTTGGCAGGCATGTTATCAGCATGCTTAAAGGCATTACTTTATGATACCATACTATAGAATATTTAATTTAGATAAATAGGTAATTGCGAAACGATTCCAAAAGCTTCGGTTTATTCATATTTCCGTTTCATAAGTCAGAGACTATATATCTAAGTACTTTTCTGGAAACATTGTCTGTTCTATAATCTTCTCATAAGAAAAAGTCATCCCAGGGGGAGCAACAACTCATTTACCGGATTCAATTAAGAAATTTTCAACTTTAAAATTTGTTAATTTCATATCTTTATCTGTTTCCATAATTACATGATATTCATAAATATCATTTGTGTTTATTTCCCTCAGAATGACGCATACCCTGATGGGACTTTCCAATATCTTTAAAGATTCAGCATCATTCGCAAATACAAAGCTAAACTCATTAGATGAAAAGTCTAATGCATTCGCACCATATTTTGTTATAAAGCAAATATTTGATCTGGTTGTTTCTGAAGGGTCTACATATATTATCACCATATCCTCTTCATTATCATTATCCAAATCAGCCATTTCTTTAGCCACAATTTCCATATTGGGTAAATATTCTTTAAAACGATTCTCATATTCTTTTATTAAACTGACATCATCATTTAAACTGAAATCATTCTCTTTTACTTCCTCAGATGAATTATTTCCGATAATTTCTCTTTTTTCACTTGAATTACATCCAGTGAATGTAATACTAATAGTTATAATTATAGTAATAATAAATATAATTAGTAACAATTTTCTTATTTTCAATCTTAATCACTCCTACATTACTATTATATTGACATTATATAGTATTCATGGTAATATGTCAATGGTAATACCTACAATTATTTCCACCTTATATTACTATTATAATAAGTATGTATGGAGGTTTTATCATGAACAGGAAAAAAATATTCATTAAATTGATGCTAACTGCAATCATATTGTGTTTATCTGTAACACATGTATCAGCCACAAACAATAACACTACTAGGGGATATATATGGAATCAACTAACAGGAGAAGTAAAGCCTTATGATCAATCAAATTATCAGTCCGAGGTCGACATCCCAGTAGATAATAATACCCAAACAATACATAGCAAGGTACAAAATGACAATGTTATTAAACCGAAATTGTTATATATGTACCAATTTATTAGATACACCCAAACAAGTGCAACTCTTGATTGGGAGAAAAAGTGTTTTTGGCAAGTACAAATCCAAGCAGTGCGGAAC
>JAAYGP010000393.1 GCA_012727625.1 Clostridiaceae bacterium | reverse complement strand
TACTTTCGGAGGTGTAAGACATTGGCTCGTATTGCAGGTGTGGATCTGCCAAGGGAAAAAAGAGTTGAAATAGGGCTCACGTATATCTTTGGCGTGGGAAGGTCCCGTTCCAATGAGATACTGAAAAAAACGGGAATAAATCCGGATACAAGAATCCGGGATCTGACCGATGATGAGATCAGCAAATTAAGGGATGTCATTGAAAAGGAATATGTTGTGGAGGGTGATCTTAGAAGAGATATCGCATTGAATATAAAGCGACTTCTTGAGATAGGCTGCTATCGTGGCAGACGTCACAGAATGGGATTGCCTGTTCGCGGTCAGAGAACAAAGACCAACGCAAGAACCAGAAAAGGCCCGAAAAAGACAGTGGCAAACAAGAAGAAATAATTAGGAGGCTAGTAATCAAATGGCGGCTAAAGTTGCTAGGAAAACAAGAAAGAAAAGGGAAAAAAAGAATATAGAGCGCGGATGCGCACATATTCATTCTTCTTTTAATAATACGATTGTAACAATCACGGATACCCAGGGCAATGCAATTTCATGGGCGAGCGCAGGCGGGCTTGGTTTCAGAGGCTCCAAAAAGAGCACTCCGTTTGCTGCGCAGCAGGCTGCTGAAACTGCTGCAAAAGCCGCTATGGAGCATGGTCTTAAAACCGTATCGGTTATGGTAAAGGGTCCGGGTTCAGGCCGTGAGGCTGCTATCCGTGCATTACAGGCAGCAGGTCTTGAAGTAAGCCTTATAAAGGATGTTACTCCAATTCCTCATAATGGCTGCAGACCCCCAAAGAGAAGAAGAGTGTAATATTATTCGCGATAATCGGAGGTGTAAAATAAATGGCAAGATACACGGGTGCATCTTGTAAGCTGTGCCGCAGAGAAGGCCAGAAGCTTTTTCTGAAAGGCGAAAGATGCTATACCAATAAATGTTCTGTTGAAAGAAAACCACACGCGCCGGGAATGCATGGACAACAGCGTAAAAAGTTGTCCGAATATGGCCTGCAGCTTCGTGAAAAACAGAAGGCAAAGCGCTTCTATGGCGTGTTGGAAAGCCAGTTCAGAAGATATTATGAAATGGCTATACGCAAAAAGGGAGTTACAGGTGAAAATCTGCTTAAAATATTGGAAAGCCGTCTGGACAATGTTGTTCACAGAATGGGTTTTGGAACTTCAAGGGATGAGGCACGTCAATTGGTTACCCATGGACATTTTTATGTCAACGGAAGACGCGTAAACATTCCGTCCTATCTCGTAAAACCGGGTGACGTAATTGAAGTTGCTCCAGGCAGCAGAAAATCTCCCCGTTTTAAAGAAATACTGGATATTACAGGCAGCAAGGTAGTACCAAAATGGCTTGAGGTTGATCATGAAAATCTGAATGGAAAGGTTATTTCAATGCCAGACAGAGAAGATATCGATCTGCCGATCCAGGAACACCTTATTGTAGAGCTGTACTCCAAGTGATCGGTGTAACCGGTTAGTATTCAATAAGGAATATGCAGGGAGGGTCTTTGAATGATTGAAATTGAAAAGCCATGAATTGAGTGCGTTGAAATGGCCGAAGACTTCAGCTATGGGAAGTTTGTTGTTGAGCCTCTGGAAAGGGGATACGGAATCACACTGGGAAATTCCTTAAGAAGAATTTTGCTGTCGTCACTGCCGGGAGCTTCAGTTAATTCCATTAAAATAGACGGTGTATTACATGAGTTTTCAACCATTCCCGGAGTTATAGAGGATGTTACCGAGATTATTCTGAACATTAAAGAACTGGCATTAAAGGTGCATTCTGAGGGTCCGAAAGTTATTTATATTGACTATGAAGGTGAAGGCGAGATTAAAGCAGGAGATATTAAAACCGATGCTGATGTTGATATTCTCAATCCTGATCTTCATATTGCAACTATTAGCAGTAATAATCGTCTGTATATGGAATTAATGGTAGACACGGGACGGGGGTATGTTCCGGCTGAAAGAAACAAGCAGCAAAACCAGCCCATAGGCATAATTCCGATTGACTCCATATATACACCTGTAAAAAAAGTTAATTATACCGTGGAAAATACACGTGTAGGCCAGGTAACTGATTACGACAAACTGACAATTGAATTGTGGACCAATGGCAGTATAAAACCGGATGAGGCTATAAGCCTTGGGGCAAAGATATTAAGTGAACATCTTAATTTATTTATAAATCTTACAGAGCACGCAAAAGACGCTGAAATTATGGTTGAAAAAGAAGAAACTCAAAAAGAGAAAGTTCTTGAAATGACCATAGAAGAACTTGATCTTTCTGTAAGATCATACAACTGCCTGAAACGCGCAGGTATTAATACAGTTGAAGATTTGATCAGCAGGACGGAAGAAGATATGATGAAAGTTAGAAACTTAGGGCGAAAATCTCTCGAAGAGGTTGTCACCAAGCTGCAAGCCCTGGGTCTGTCTCTGGCCTCGTCTGAAGAAGCGTAATAATTAATCCAAAGGGAGGGGAACCATCATGCCTTGGCAAAGAAAACTGGGAAGACCAACCGCTCAAAGAAAAGCAATGCTGAGAGGTCTGGTAACTTCACTTGTACAATATGGAAGAATAGAAACCACTGAAAAAAGGGCAAAGGAAGTACAGCCCATAGCAGACAAATTAATCGCTCTTGCGGTTCGCGAGTGTGATAATTTTACAACGAAGCAGGTAAAAATTAGCGCACCGGTTCTTGACAGTAAGGGCAATAAAATGACCAAATCAAAG
>JAAYGP010000277.1 GCA_012727625.1 Clostridiaceae bacterium | reverse complement strand
GACTTAAAGCACCTCAGAAATTTTTCCTTTATCTATGAAACTTTGTATTCAGGCAGGATAAAATTCCAGTTTCAAATTAACTATGAGGTTATGAATTATTACACTATGAAACTTTTAATTCAGCCCCTTGCAGAAAATGCTGTTTTGCATGGTCTTGCCGACCTTGATAATATTGGTATTGTTAAAATCGTAATAAAAAAAGTGAATGATACCATAAGAATCAAAGTGGTGGATAATGGATGCGGCATTGAGAGGGATAAGCTTAATCAGATACGGAAGAATATTTCAAGCTTTGACACACCGGACTCAAAAAGCCTGGGACTTAAAAATGTAAACCACAGAATAAATCTTCATTATGGTGAAGATTACGGTTTAAAAATATTGAGCAAACAAAACTGGGGAACTGCTGTTTACATGACTATTCCTGCTCAATTGATAAATAATCGATAATACGACAGGAGGACAAGAACTATGTGTAAGAAAATATTAATCAACACGAGACGGGAAAATGGCGATCCTTTATATGATTACCTGAAAAATGGCGTTGAAGGGCTGGGTTATGAGCTTATTAGGGTGAAATTTACAAAGGAGGAATCCAGCCGGGTTGTGGAAGCTGCACAGGGTTGTGAAATTGTTATACCCGGCGGTGAATTGTGGAACAGGGAAAACCTTGCCGGAGTTAAAGAAAGTACCAGGTTCATCGCTTTAATGGGAGTTGGCTATGATAATGTGGATGTAAAAAGCGCAACGGAATATGGAATAGCAGTTGCAAACACCCCGGGAAGCAATTCCAATGCCGTAGCCGAAGGATGCCTTGCGATAATGCTTTCACTCTGTCGAAAGATTGCATTTATGGACAGGTCCATGCGCAATGGTATATGGATAAGCGGAATGCTGACTACTGAAATAATTGGGAAAACCGTCGGGATCGTTGGTTTTGGCCATATAGGAAAAAGGCTGGCGGAATTGCTTACAGGGTTTCACTGCAATATTCTTGTTTATGACGTGGTAAAAGATCCGGCCTGGGAAGGGAAGGTAAAATTTGTCGACCTTGATTATTTAATACCGGAGTCGGACATTATAAGCCTTCATCTTCCATGTAATGATCATACGAGAGGAATGGTGGACAAAAACTTCCTGAGGAAAATGAAGAAGACCGCATTCCTTATAAATACCAGCAGAGGCGGAATTGTAAATGAACTTGACCTGATTGAAGCTCTTGAATCCGGAACAATAGCTGGCGCAGGTCTTGATGTTTTCGAAAGAGAGCCCATATCTCCGTACAATCCCCTTCTTTCCATGGATCAGGTTGTACTGACTCCTCATTTCCAGGCTGCATCCAAAGAAAGCGCTTTTAATTCTTTCAGAATGCTGCTTGAAAATATTAAGGATTTTTCAGAGGGAAAGATTCCAAAATCCATTCTGAACCCCGACTTTGTACACTACAGATCTGTTTAGAAATTCATATTCGGCAACACAGTTGATTATTTCTGTGTTGTTGCCCGGATGTTATGTACTGTGACTATTGTGCATTTTGAGGAGGGTTTACATAATGAGAGAAAAAAATCATAAGGTGGATTTCTGCGTTATAGGCGGAGGGCTTGCAGGAATGCTGGCGGCAATATCGGCCGCACGGCATGGGGTTAAAGTTTTACTGATGCATGACAGGCCCGTCCTTGGAGGCAACTGTTCATCGGAAATAAGGATGTGGCCTTTGGGCTGTAAGGGAAAAGACAACAGGGAAACAGGAATTCTTGAGGAAATTTTCATTGAAAACATGCATCGGAATCCCACCCGTAATTTTTCCATTTGGGACAGTGTACTCTATGAAAAGGTTAAGGCCGAGCCAAATATTACATTATTGCTTAATTGCAGCTGCAACGGAGCTAAAATGGACGGCAACAGTATTGTATCCGTAAGGGGCTGGCAGCTTACTTCATATACATGGCACAATGTGGAGGCAGATTACTTTGCAGATTGCTCAGGAGACAGCATACTTGCTCCTTTGACAGGTGCCGAATACCGGGTTGGAAGAGAATCTTCCTCGGAATTCAATGAAGATATCGCACCCCAAAAAGCGGACAGGCGCACCATGGGTATGTCATGCCTTATCCAGGCAGTTGAGCGCAGTTATAAGATTGAATATACTCCACCCTCATGGGCATATGTGTATCCTGATGAAAGTTCCCTGCCCTACCGTGACCATGATTTGAAGGATCTGCTCACAAACTTCTGGTGGATGGAAGTTGGCGGTGAAGATGACAGCATATATGATACCGAGGAACTTCGTGATGAGCTGTTGAAAATCGCATTTGGCGTATGGGACCATATTAAAAACAGAGGAGATCATGGAGCGGACAACTGGGAACTTGACTGGGTCGGCTTTCTCCCCGGGAAGCGTGAAAGCCGCCGTTATGTAGGTGATTACATATTAAACCAGAATGATGTAAGAAGCGAAGGCAAATTTGACGATTTGGTGGCATATGGCGGCTGGCCCATGGATGATCATAACCCGGCAGGAATCAGATACAGTGGTGAACCTACAATATATCATCCTGCGCCTGCACCCTTCGGCATTCCATACAGATGCCTTTATTCCAGAAATATTGACAACCTGTTTTTCGCAGGAAGGAACATAAGTGTCACCCACACTGCCTTAAGTTCCACCAGGGTAATGGCAACCTGCGCGGTTATCGGGCAGGCCGTAGGCACTGCGGTATCCATAGCTGTCCGCGACAGAGCCACTCCGCGTGATGTTTATGAGAACAGTATACGTGAGCTTCAGAATACGCTGATGGATGATGATTGTTATCTGCCATTCCATACAAGGAAAAGCAGTGTCCTTGCAAAAAAAGCGAAATTATGGGCAACAAGCGGAGATCCGGAACCTGTGCTTAACGGTTGTGACCGGGTAATGGGAGACAATCTTAATGCATGGCAGGCCACCATAGGTTCCACCATCGGGTTTGATTTTGAAGAGCCGGTTCCTGTCAAACAAATCCGGCTGGTATTCGACAGCGATCTTCAACGGGTTACCTGCGGGGGAAATCCTGTTTTAAGGTTCTACCCCACCATCTGTAACCGGAGTTTGGACATGCCGCCGTTTAATTTCCCAAAAACAATGATAAAGGACTTTTTGATTGAGTATAAAGATTTGGACGGGCACTGGAAGCCTCTTAAAGAAGTAAATGGAAACTATCAAAGACTTGTAAGAATTAACACCGATGTTTTGGCCCTGGGAGTAAAAATGACCGTGAAAGCCACCTGGGGAAATGATAAGATTCTGGTCTTCTCTTTTGATGTTTTATAACCGTGAAAGGGCGCTTTTTTCGGAGCGAGTCCTAAGACCCGCTCCGAAAAAAGCTAGGTAAATGATTATGGGTAAAAG
>JAAYGP010000276.1 GCA_012727625.1 Clostridiaceae bacterium | reverse complement strand
CCTCTTTCGTATCTGGTAGTGTCAAAAATTCTAATTGAATTTTGACCTAAACCATTTATTTCACTGACTTTCACCATTTATTTTCGTATCCCCCCTGAAAATTGGAAATTAATCAGGAGCATTTCCTTAATTTCTTTATTTTTTATAACAGCAGTCGTAGTTGTTGTGGAGCTTGTGGTAAAGTTTATTGTGGCTTAGAATTGCTTGCTGAAAGTTGTGGGCAAAATAGTGGGTAAGCTGTGGGAAACTCTCCGCGGTTTCCTCGTCTTATCCATAATTTTGTCCACAGCCTGAAGATTAGCAATTCTTGCCGGAATGAACTTTTCCACAAATCCACAACAAGATAGTTTTTTCGAATTGTATTGGGTGTGACGGCATCTGCCCCCACAGGCTCAAGGAACTGCAGGATAGATTTTATATTAATAAAATTTGTGTCTCGTTTTACCGCGATATAACATGGGCAATATTGCTTGCCCATTACGTGCTTAACACGAAGGAAGACCGAAGCTCTGAATTCTATGGTTTTGAAAGGATGCAGCTTGATGAGGCTTTAAGCCGTTTGCGTGAACTTGAAAGGAAATTAAAAAGTTTAACAGGACCACGTCGTACAGACCCCACACCATCTACACGCTCCTCGACCCGGCAAGGGTTCATGCAATAAGAAAAGACTTGGAGCAGCGCTTGCAAACAATATTTAGAAGTTCAACCATGAGCAATTTGCAACCAGGTTTTCCCGGTTCTGACCAGGATCAATGAGTATCCCCGGGATTTCGGAATATAATTCCTGCACCGGGTTTATTTTCGTAAATCCCTGTATAAGTCAGGAAACAACAGGCTATTAACAATGGAAGCCGGTCCTGCCTTGTGGATCCGTTGACAGTCGGGCTACCTTTAAGGGTTCATTACTTGAATAACATTTTTTGCTTGATATAAATTGGTATACTTCATTATTGAGGAAGAAGTATATTGAGAAAACTAGGAAATGGAAGTGAATTATAATGAGTATCACAAGTATCAACAGTCTGTTTGATTTAACGGGTAAACCCGCCCTTATAACAGGCGGAGGCGGCGGAATCGGGCTTGCCTGCGCGCAGGCCCTTGCAAGCTTTGGCGCATCCGTACTACCTACGGATATTTCTGAGAAATACCTGGATGAAGGTATACGCGCATTGAAGCAGGCTGGCGCTGCCGTCGGCGGTATATGCGCGGATATATCGGACCCATCCCAAGCGGAGGATATAATAAACGCCGCAAAGCCCCTGGGAGGCATTGATATATTCATTAACAGCGCGGCAGTGACAAACCGCAAACAAGTCCTTGATATGACCGACAAGGAGTGGCTTGACATAATCAATACCAACATGAACGGGGCTTTTTACATGGGCCATGCCGTGGCAAAGCAGATTATTAAGCAGGAGCGCGGCGGAAAAGTCATATATATTGTTTCAACGGGCGCATACCGGGCATCCGTCAATTTTGGAGCATACAGCGCCAGCAAGGCCGGAATTGTCATGCTGTTGAAAACCCTGGCCCTGGAGCTTGCGCCCTATAAAATATGCGTGAACGCCATTGCGCCCACGGCCACCGAAACCCGGTTCACTTACGACTATTATCTAAAAAACCCTTTCAAAAAGAAGGCGGTAATCCTAAATCGCCCCTTAGGGCGAATAGCGATTCCCGAGGATTACATGGGCACAGCTGTGTTTCCTGTCGTCAAGGGCTTCTGACTTTGTAACCGGTGAAATGCCTGGCCTATCTGGTGCATTTTAAAAATAGCAGGATATGTACTGCTATTTTATTTTTGTGAATAAATATCCTTTATTTGGGACTATTTACAAGCCTGATTTAAATAAATCACCCGAGAAATATATCATGACAAGTAAACATATTTTTTTTACATATACTGTCTTCCTAATATATTTTTGTTCAATTTATCTGCATAAAGTCTCTGATTTTACGCCCTTTCCGGCATAATTGCACAAGCAGTTGCAAATTTTCTGCTTCGTGTCATAATTTTATTACTTGTTACTTTCCGATTGAACAAAATTTTCGCATATTATATACTGATCGTTGAACAGGCCTGTTACTTCTAATGTAGTTGGGAGGAACAACTTTTCAAGTATCTGTGTGCTGCAGTGTTGGTCCTGGGCATCTTATCGACCGGCATTTTGTCAGCAGTCGCTGATCCTGCGCCCACTGCACCTGTAGTTTATGTTGCCCTGGACGGAACCGGCGATTTTAACTGCGATGGCGGCGATAATGATCAGGTGGAAATTCAGCAGGCAATTGATTTTGTGCTTGCCAATGAAAGATTCACAACCGTTCATTTAAAGGCAGGAACCTACGTTATAGATGACACCATTTATATCGCGGGTAAACCCGATCAAAAGGTTATTCTTGAAGGCGAAGAGGGCACTGTTGTATTGCTGTCTCCAAGCGTTTGCTGGCCAGTTAATAAAGGCATGATCGAAAATAAAACTGCGGCTATGCTGGCTGGTACCAATAATATAATGGGCAACTTCATAATTCGCGGTTTTAAACTGGACGGGAACGGACCAAACATCACCCAGGCCCTGAATTCAAACGGAACTATCAGGGCAATGACTTATCCGTCATCCAACGGTATCAACTACTATAACCTTATCTACCTCCAAACCTGTAATGATATTGAAGTCTGCGACATGTATCTGACCCATAACTTTAACGATGGTCTCCAGGTTAAAACATGTACAAATGTTGAATTCCATGATCCCAGCGGAGTTAATCAATCCTTTTTTCCCGTGCTTTAAGAATATCTGTTACTTCTATTTGCGCGCATTTTTTTGTTTTGCGTAAGGAATGTTTAAGCCTGAAATACAAAAAATGAAGCACTTGTTTGGTTACTGTTCACAGGCTCTGTTAAGATATATTGTGCAACAGAAGGAAACTTCAGCGGAATGAAGCTCTTGTTTCCGCTATTGCGCAATATCTTACCTGTAAGTAATTGAATTAGTGTGAACAGAAACCTTATTTGTGGTATAGCACTTTTTGTGCTGGACTTTCCGATAGATAAACCAAAGTGAATAATGAACAGCAGCATAGAAGAAAATGGTAAAAACAATTTACAATCAGTTCAGAAATTAGCAATCTTTTTCTGTTATAATATTATAGGGTCAATTTATTTTTATATTAACAATGAAGTTCAAACATGTCACCACTTTCGTTGGTGAATGCGAAAAAATAAAAATATGTGTTTTATTTATGCATTGTATTACTCATACCAAATAAAAATTTTAAAGACCTGCAAAATACCGACTGAAAAAGAGGGGTTAAATTGAATATATACCAAAACATACTTGTTTGCGTTACTAAACAAAAAACCTGTGAACGTCTTATAAAGGCGGCTTCACAGCGTATGGCCAAGGGCGGAAACCTGCACGTTCTTCATGTGGCGAAAAACTCCTGGAACATTCTTGACAATGCTCGTGAAAGTGAAGCACTTGAATATCTCTTTAAAATCTCAAAATTTTATGATGCGGAAATGACAATGCTGAGAGACGATAATATTTCAAAGACTATTGCTGATTTTGCAATTAAGAACAATGTTGATCTTATCGTTCTTGGCGCTTCTTTAAAAAATGTGGAGGAAAGTAAATATTTCAGGCAACTAAGGGCATTGCTGAAGCAAACCAATACAGAAATTGAGATAATACCTCCGGAATAGTATCTCGGCCCAGCCACAGCAGAAACACGTGCTTTTAAATAAACTGAAAAATACTTTTTGTTTTATTGTTCAGGGGTCTTGAAAATGATAGTGCAAATAAAATCGATAGCTGCTGAAACCAAGGATAGAAACATTCCGTTTAAGCTCGATGAATCAGAGGTTAAAAAGCTTATTGAACGAGTAACCAACAAAACATATGCCGATCGTTTTGAGTTTGAAAAAATACCGGCTTCCTCTAAAGGATTGGATGAATTTGAGATAACGGATTTGCCGAAGGGCAAAATTTTGATTAGGGCAACTGGCGGAATTGCCGCAGCTAATGCATTTAACTGGTACTTGACAAACAGATGCAACAGTTATGTAGGTCCCTTAAACATACGTATGGAATATCCAAAAGAGCCTCCGAAAATAAACGGCGTGATAAAAGAAAAGAGTAAATTTCTATACAGATATTTATTTAATTATTGTACTTTCGGATACACCATGCCTATTTGGCAATGGTCGGAGTGGGAGCAATTTTTAGACTGGATTCTGCTTTCCGGGTATAATCTTGTGCTGAACCCAATTGGCCACGAGGAGGTTTGGAGGCAGGTATTAACAACAATCGGCTATTCAAGCGAAGAAATTGGTAAGTTGATTGCCGGACCTGCCTACACCCCATGGCAATGGATGATGAATATGACAGGCTGGGGCGGTCCTCCTCCCGCCTGGTGGTATCAGGACCGTGTAGAGCTATCACAAAAAATCAGCACACGCTTAAGAAAATTTGGCGTAAGCATTATGTTGCCGGGGTATTCAGGCATGGTGCCATTGGATTTTGGCGAAAGGTTCAGTGATGCAAAACTGATTGATCAAGGCAGCTGGTGCGGTTTCAAAAGGCCTCCGATTTTGCTCCCCGAAGATAAAATGTTCAACACTATAGCAGATCTGTTTTACAAGATTCAAAAATCAATTTTCGGAAATGAATACTGCCACTATTACTCAACCGACCCTTTTCATGAGGGTGGCAATACGGAGGGTATGGACCTTCCAAAATATGCAGATTTACTGATGAAAAAAATGCTTGAGCATGATGAAAATGCGGTCTGGTTTTTTCAGGGCTGGCAGGATAATCCCCGTAGGGAAATGCTGAACGTACTGGACAAAGGTCATGTTCTTGTCGGAAATTTAAGCGCTGATGCCAATATAGACGGCGGTGATAATTTCGCCAATTCACCATGGTTATATTGCACAGTAAACAATTTTGGCGGCCAACGACTATTAAGAGGGAATGTAATAAATTCTTTAACCCGGCCTCATAAATTACAGAAAGACAATAATTATGCTTTCGTCGGAATAGGCTACATGCCTGAAGCCATTGTTGCAGACGAAGTGTTTTTTGATATAATCTCCCATATATCCATTAAGGAGGAACAACCCACATTAGATGAGTGGCTTTGCGAATATATCAGAATAAGGTACGGATCTTACAGCAGCAATCTTTATAATGCCTGGAAAATATTATGTCACAGCGTTTATATCAGTGATGGCATATGTGGTCCCCGTGAATCCGGCCTGTGCTCAAGACCGTCATTATCTGTTGACAGAGTCAGTACATGGGGCTCACCACAAT
>JAAYGP010000275.1 GCA_012727625.1 Clostridiaceae bacterium | reverse complement strand
GCTTTAGGCTAGCCTTCCCGGCAAAAATAAAAAAGGACTGATACCAATATATTACATTAATGGGATATAAATTTGAGCAATGTAAATGAGTTTTAAAATTTTTACTCTTCAGAGCTGCTGCGCCGGGTGAAAAGCTGGCGCTATTCATTATTTCATGATATAATAAATAAAATTTTTATATTAATCAACTGCAGTGATAAAATTATGAATATTCAGCCTGCCTCTTATAGCTCAATTATATGTATTTATCGAAAGAATGGTGAAAAGTATGAAAAATTATGGTTTTGTTCGTGTTGCCTCAGCCGTCCCGGAGATTAGAGTTGCAGATTGCAGGTTTAATACGGAAAAAATAATTGGGCTTATGGAAGAAGCCGCAAAACAGGAATTGTATGTTACAGTGTTCCCGGAACTCTGCATAACGGGATATACTTGCGGTGACCTTTTCAGACAATCAAAATTGCTGGAATCAGCCATGGAATCATTAAAGATTATTTTACATGAATCAAACAAATGGAGTAATATTTTTATTTTAGGTATACCTCTTTTGTTGGATCAAAGTCTTTATAACTGCGCGGTGATCATTCAAAAGGGCAGGATTCATGGAATTGTTCCTAAAAGCAATATTGCCAGCCATAATGGAATAATTGAAAGCAAGTGGTTCAGGACAGGTGTAAACCTTGATGCTGACTATGTTAAGCTTTTTGATAAGGATGTGCCGGCAGGCGTGGATTTAATATTTCAGGACAGGGATAATCAGGCACTTCAATTTGCAGTTGAAATTTCAGAGGACATGATTATGCCAATACCGCCATCTTCCGCCCATGCCTTAAATGGTGCGGTGATTATATTCAACCTTTCGGCAAGCGCTGAGCTGGCAGGGAAAAAAGAAATCCTTAAAAACATGGTAAAAAGCCAGTCGGCAAGATGTATTTCAGGGTATGTTTATTCTTCCGCAGGGGTTGGAGAATCATCAACGGATATGGTTTTTGGCGGTTTGGCCATTATTTCCGAACATGGAACAATATTAACGCAAAATGAACGTTTTTCTTCAGAATCACAGCTTATTTTCACAGAAATCGATGTGCAGAAGCTTATCCATGACAGGGCAAATTCAACATCTTTCACAGGGGGTGAAAATAAATCCTTCGCAAGGAAAATCCAGGTTGATTCATACAATATCAGGATAGGGAAGATGACCCGTACTATTAAAAAACACCCCTTTATACCCGCTGATCCTGAGATTTTTGATGAACGGTGCAGGGAAATTTTCTTAATACAATCGGCGGGGCTTGCAAAAAGGTATGAACATACAGGCTTTAAAAAGGCTTTTATTGGTGTTTCCGGCGGTCTTGATTCAACACTTGCCTTGATGGTGGTAACCCATGCTTTTGACAGGCTTAAACTTGGCAGAGAAAATATAATTGCTGTTACCATGCCGGGGTTTGGAACGACTGATCAAACCTATCGCAATGCGATCGATCTTATGAATTCACTTCAAGTTCATATTCGTGAGATTAACATTAAAGATGCCTGCCTGCAGCATTTTTCAGATATAGGCCATGATCCTGACATCCATGATGTAACCTACGAGAATGTTCAGGCCAGGGAAAGAACACAAATTTTAATGGATATAGCCAACAAGGAAAGCGGTATGGTAATCGGAACAGGTGATCTTTCCGAGCTTGCCCTGGGGTGGTGCACATATAACGGGGATCACATATCCATGTATTCGGTAAACTGCGGAGTTCCCAAAACACTGGTTAAACATCTTGTGAAATGGGTGGCTCTTAATATTGCGGATAAAGAGACAGCGCTTATACTGGAACGTATTGTTGGCACACCAATAACTCCGGAATTGTTACCGCCGTCCGAAACCGGGGGGATTTCCCAAAAGACCGAGGACATTGTTGGTCCTTACGAACTGCATGATTTCTTTTTATACCATATGGTAAGATACGGAGCGGAGCCCGGAAAAATATTATTTTTGGCAAAAACAGCCTTTCAAGGCCAATACGATGAGAAAACAATCATAAAATGGCTCAGATCATTTTATAAGCGATTTTTTACGCAACAGTTCAAACGTTCATGTTTACCTGACGGACCTAAGATTGGCACAATAGGCTTATCACCGAGAGGAGACTGGTGCATGCCAAGTGATGCCTGTTACAGGATATGGATGGATGAACTTGATTAATTTAACATTAAATCTCCAGGCTATACTTAATTGTGATATAGGCCTGCTGTATGGCTTTTGATAAAACGATTTGACGGATTTTTTTTACTTCTTCCGGCTGCCCTCCAACACTGCCAGCCTGAAGTCATATATTTCACTTTTCACCCCTGCCCAAACTCAGCTTCAAACGTTGTTTCATAGATTCCGTCGCCATCAAGGTCATATAAGGAAGTGCCGCATATATCCACCCCTTGTCTGTGAATCACGTTATGCTATATTAAATTATGAAAAATGAACAATTCCCACAGAAGTCACCAGGGAATAAATTACCAAAGACAGACATTTAAGCAACTTCAACATACCAAGGCAGTACTATATCTTTTGGATATGATGTTTATAAACTTAATATACCACAAAAGTTTTTCGGTTTAAACTCATTAAAAATAAAAATTTTTAAAGCAAAAATCCACCTCCGGCCAGCCTGTGGTGTTTTTATTAAGAATGGCAGAAAGCCTTTTCAGCACTTGATCAGTCTCAGATGTTCTCACGGTTTTAAGTCCAGGCAAAGAGGATAAAATCTCGTTTTGCTCCTGTTTTGTAAAAATAAAACAAAGCCCTGAAACCATTTAGTTTCAAGGCTTTCTTCTGGCAGGGGAGACAGGGATCGAACCCGCGGCCCACGGTTTTGGAGACCGTTGCTCTACCAACTGAGCTACTCCCCTTTGGCTGACGAATTCAAGTATACAATAAAAACCGCTTAAATGTCAATAAGAAACAAAAGGATTTTATATGGATTTAGGATGTGTATTGCTTTTATATGCTATAAGAGCGTATATTGGCATGTTCTGGCTTATAAATTTCTCTTCGTATTCAGTTGTAACATTGTATTCCGCAAGAGGGCTATTGTGAAGATCGTAAGTTATTTCATCCATGAGAAAGCCTGCCAGTTCAAATTGCTCGATCGAATAGCCAAACAGATCGTGATTGTCTGTCTTGAAAGCAATAACACCGTCATCACTTAACAGCTTTTTAAACATTTCAAGAAACCGGATATTTGTTAATCTTCGCTTGGCATGTTTTTTTCTGGGCCAGGGATCTGAGAAGTTCAGATAGATTTTGTTGATTTCACCTGGTTCGAATATCTGCTCAATATTCTCGGCATCTTCGTGAAGTATAGCTAAATTAGTCAGATTTTCATCCTTTATTTTCTTTACAAGTTTTAACAATACAGCGGCAAATTTTTCAATGGCTATATAATTTATGTTCTGGTTCTGTCTGGCAAGAGTGGTTATAAACTTACCTTTACCGGATCCTATTTCAACCTGCAGTGGATTTGTATTAGCGAAATATTCAGCCCATTTACCCCTGTAATTTTCAGGTTCTGCAATATAGTTCGGATGCTTTCGGATTATTTCAATGGCACCCGGTATATTTCTGAGCCTCAAAACAGAAATCCTCCCTGTTAACGATAACATATGTTATTGATATTACATGCAAAAAAACATATGCTTATTATAATAGTATTATACAGGGTGAGATTGCCTTTGTAAATAAAATTGGGGTGTGATAAAGCAGAACCTGTGAACAGTAACCTGAATACAACTTAAAAATACATTGTTTTAAGAAGCAGCAAGTTTCCAACGGGGCTTGCAGCCTGACAGGAATTTGTTATAATTACAATTGAGTTTGACATAATCTCAGTTATAATAAAATGCCCTGCAAGTTTTTGAAAGCATTGGATACTGTATTTTCCAGCTTTTTAAACACATAAGGTATCAGAATTCAACCAAAAATAACTGAAAGGAGCGTATGATTTAGCTGTATGCTATATTATACAAATACATATGAAGTATAAATTGTTGGCTGTTGATGTTGATGGAACTCTTGTAAACAACAATAGAGAAGTTACTGAAAAGACAAAAGAATATATAAAAATGGCAATAGAAAAGGGCATTGTCTTTACAATAAGCAGTGGCAGGCCAATTCAGGGGGTTAAATTAATTACGGAGCAGATAGGAGTTGACATTCCGGTTATTACTTATAACGGCGCTATGGTTATTACTGCGGACGGAAAAAACATTATATACTCCTGCAATATGAAGGAAGAAGATGTATTGGAAATTGAAAAGTACGGAAAGGAATTTAATACAACAATTGCGATATGGTCTGAAAATAAGCTTTATACAAACCGGATTGACGAGAAAGCCCTGAAGTACAGCCAGGTAAGCGGAACAAAACCGCAAAGGTACAGTAATTTAAAAGAGCTTGTTAAAAAGGGAATCAATAAAATGCTCTGGTTTGATGATATTGAAAGAATCAACTCATTTGAAAGGGAATTGCATGGGAAATTAGGCCCATCTGTTAATTTTCATACCTCCCAGCCCATATATCTTGAATTTGTCGACAGGAATGCATCAAAGGCCATTGCTCTTGAAAAACTTGGCCAGTACTACAATATAAAAAGAGAAGAAATGATTGCCGTGGGGGACGGTTTTAATGATTTATCAATGATTGAGTATGCAGGGCTTGGAGTTGCAATGGAAAATGCACCGGATGAAGTTAAAAAGGCAGCGGATTTTTTAACACTGTCAAATGAAGAGGACGGGGTTGCATTTGTAATCGAAAAATTTATATTTAATCAATTTACTTGAACCGTTTATGGTATCAATCTGTATAAGTTTTTTTAGCCGGGTTTTCCGTATTGAGGAAAAGGATCGACAGGTTCCCTGCTGAATTTAGTCACAATATATCCGGAAACATAAATCTGATGGAAAATTACTGAGGGATTTAAGCTGTTTAATGTGCTGGCCAATGAGGTAATTCAGCATATTAAGGAAAAAGGGGTATATAAATGGATAATTTAATTGAATTGATTAAGGAAAAGTACCCAAAATTAAGCAAAGGTCATAAAGCTATTGCAACGTACATTATTGAACAATATGACAAAGCTGCTTTTATGACCGCGTCCAGATTAGGTGAAGTAACAGGGGTAAGTGAATCAACAGTGGTACGCTTTCCTTTGGAATTGGGTTTCAGTGGTTATCCGGCTTTTCTGAAGGAATTAAACGCTCTGGTTAAAAACAAGCTTACATCTGTCCAAAGGCTTGAAGTTTCTTCCACACGTATTGATAAGGAGCATGTTGTTAAAAGTGTCCTCCAGTCAGACCTGAATAAAATAAAAATGACCCTGGAAGAAATAGATGAAAAGCACATAAATAATATTGTGGATGAGATTCTTAAAGCCAAACGCATCTTCATTCTTGGCGTCCGAAGTTCTGCTCCGCTGGCAAGCTTTATGGGGTTCTATTTTAACCTGATTTTTGATAATGTACGTCTTGTACATACTACAAGTGTAAGCGAAATGTTTGAACAGATTGTTAATGCCGGTAAGGGGGATGTGGTTATAGGCATAAGCTTTCCAAGATATTCCAGAAGAACAACAAAGGCTATGCAGCTGGTACAAAGCCAGGGCGCTACGGTTATCGCAATCACTGACAGCGTAAAATCTCCGCTGGCAAAATGCGCTACCTATTCAATTTTTGCAAGGAGTGATATGAATTCCTTTGTTGATTCTCTTGTTGCTCCCCTTAGCATTATAAATGCCATTATTGTTTCGATAGGCTTAAAGCGCAAGGACCAGATACAATCCACTCTTGCCAAGCTGGAAAGAATCTGGGATGAATACCAGGTTTATGAAAAAGGTGATATAAGCCAGACCAAACCAATGGATTAATATCCCGGACACTTCATTTATATGTAGCAGCAATATATATGGCTTTGACTTGTCCGGGAAAGGAGAGAGTATGGGAAACATAGGTGTTATAGGTGCCGGAGCGGCAGGTTTAATGGCTGCCGGAAAGGCATCGGAGCGGGGCCACAGTGTTTATAATGCCCCCACTTGTCAAGACAATTTTTTAGCTTTTCTAAGTTAGGTTCTCCTTTCTTTAATTTTGTATAATTTTTACATTTATACACTCTGGTGGAGGATGTCAAGGACGAGCGTAAGCGAGTTCATCTTGGCCCTTGACATCCAATGCGCATACATCCTTTTGCTTTCCGGTCTGTTGTGACAGACCGGCTGCCTTCCGGCGAGGACGGGGTTTGGG
>JAAYGP010000274.1 GCA_012727625.1 Clostridiaceae bacterium | reverse complement strand
TTGCATTCCTTTATGCTGGCATAAAAACATTTTTTGTCTTTTCGGAAAGTTTCCAGGTTAAAGTTACGGTCGGTAAATTCAATACAGGGACTTTTTGCGCCGGTTTCCGTCATGACGAATGAATACCTGGCGGCATCGCATATGGGCATTCCCTCACCCTTTATATACTTTATGTGCTCCTGGTAGACAAGATAGGCAAGATAATTATTCTGCCTTGCCTTTGCGGACATATAAAGGAAAATATCCGCAACATCCTTCCACCGGTACACAAGTTCGTCATTCCTTTTCCCTGCCACCCCGCGTACAAATATATATGGCCTTATTGCATACATAAAACCATGCTTTTCAGCAAATTCCTCAATCTTTTTTACATCGTCAAATCTCGTAAGTCCTGTTACGGTTGTTGTAATTGACCAGTTACCCTTTCTTTCAAGATCCGAAATTTTCTCTATATTCGCAATAACCTCCGGAAGCTTATCCGCACCGCGAAGTTTTGCAAACAGCTCCGGATCCATTGAATCTATGCTTATAGCCAGGTTGCACCGGCGTTTTGCGATTTCAGACGCGATTTCGTAAGTCAGCAGAATCCCGTTTGTTATAATTGTCGGCTTAATATGGTATTTTAAAAACAGATCGATTACCTCAATAATATCTTTTCTGATAAGCGGCTCCCCACCCTGGATAAAAACATACCCCACACCAAACCGGTGAAGCTTTTTTACCTCTTTTTCAAGCTGCTCAAGGTTCATGTCTTCACTTTTTGTCTTCCATATATTACACATAAGGCAACGCTGATTGCAAAGCTTTGTAACATCATAAATTGCCAGGATTGGCCTTTTAAACAAAACATTAATTACTGTCCGAATCATATCCTCATCCTTTTCACCTTGCTGTATAATTTATCATAACCCATATGCAAGGAATATAGCAATCCAGGATATGCCAAAAAGAATAATACTTGCCATCAAGGGGACATCTGAAAGTATTATTTCCTCGGGAAGTCTTTCCTCATCTTCCGCAAGAACAAGCTGCATATACCTGAAAAGGCCGTAAAAAACAAATAGTATGGTTATCATGGGTATCTGTATGTCATATTCCAAAACAGTATACAATGAATATGTTATGGCAGAACCTGTTATGCTTATCTGTATCAGGCTTTTCAAAAAACTGTCGGTATAACTGGACAACACGCGCCTATGCATTGCTGAATCGTCGTTTAACACTGCTTTTTCCGCTTTTCGCTTGCCGGCACCAATACAAAGGGCAATGAAAAATGTGCATAGAAGGACCCAGGAAGAAATATACACCGGAATTGCCACCGCACCGCAAATTACCCTGATCACAAAGCCAAGAGCAATTGCCATGATATCCACAATCACAAAGTTTTTCAGAATTGTGCTGTATAAAATGTTCATCAAAACATAGGCAACAATGCAGAAAAGAACCCCTCTGCTTATAAAAAAGGCTGGTATAAGGCTTAATGACAAAAGAATCAGCATAAAAATTACAGCGTTTGTACTGCTGAGCTTTCCGGATGCCAAGGGTCTTAAGCGTTTTGTTTCATGAAGCCTGTCTTTTTCAAGATCTAAAATGTCGTTCAGAATATAAACAGCAGATGATGCGGCGATAAAGCATAACATGGCAAAGAATGCCCTTATAACAGCTTCCGGGTTTGTGAATTTTCTTGAGAACACCAGTGGTGCCAATACGAAAACATTTTTAACCCATTGTTTTGGTCTTATCAGTTTAATTAATTGCTTCAGCATTTTTTCTCCCTGGTATTTAAAACCGGCTGTTAATTTCTGCCTCTATATTAACTGGCAGCAGATTAAAGCAAGCCTTATAAAAGGCTGCCTTTATGTGTACGATAATATTCAATGCAGCTGTTTCATAAAAACAAGCCTTACATAAGACTGTCACTTCAGCCTATATATTATACAATACTCATTTTGAGCAGTTTTTTCAAGTTCATACTTCTCCCTGAATTCGGGTATGTCCATAAAACTCTCGGATATTGGGTCTCCTGCCCAAACAAGATATATAGTCTTGAAATTCTCTATACGTTCACTGTATTGACTGTATGAGTAAAGAGGAATACCATTTTTTTTGGGCGGGTAATAGCATTTCAAATTTGTGTGCAATGCGAAATCAGATGCTTTATTGCTTATTACAAGGGTGTCTGCGTCAGGTTTTATATGTTCCATTGCAAACTTAAGTACCGGCGATTGCTTAGCAATGGGTGATTCCTTGGAACCAATCAGGGCATCCTTCCTGGGCAGTCCCTCGCTTTGGAGCCATATTGCAGGATTTACAACAGCAATTACGGCGGACAATGTAAATCCTGCGGCCATCCATTTCACTGCCTTTGTCATTTTTATACTGCTAAAAAGCCTGTCAAAAGCCAAAACCAGGGTGAAAATCCAGAAAGGGAATACCGGGGACCATAACCGGTCATCCAGGGGATCCATTCCCGACTTTGAGGCCGAAATAAGCAAAACCCCGCAATACAATACTATATAAAGAAAAAACGCAAACAGCTCAGGAGAGCTTTTTTTCTTCTTCCTGGAGTTTTTTTTCATTGAAATTGCCAGCATGGCAAATAAAGCAAACAAAGCCGCTGAAATCCAGGCAAACATTGGGTTGGAAAAGGAAATCCATCCTTTGAAAGTCTCCATGGAAAAATCAGCATTATCCTTAAATGTGTATATGCCTGGCAATCTTCCACCGGTAAAGGTTTCTGAAAAAATATAATTTCTTATCACCCATAATGCCATTGGAAAACATGAAAAAACCATGTAAACAAAGGTCTTTTTAATTTTTTCCCAAAATGGCTCAACCCAAATAAGCAGAACTATTGCCGAAACACCAATAACCACAATGCCTATATACCTTGTAAGCCAGCAAAGGCTTGAGATAACAGTCGCAGCAACAAGCCATGACTGCTTCTCCCTTTTTATATATTCAAGAATCAGCGCAATTGAAAGCACAGACAGAAAAATAAACAGCATTTCAGACCAGGCATAACCTGAGATGAAAATAAGAGGCACTGAAATTATAATCATGGCAAGCGCCGGAACAGCAAGCCATTTAACATTCAGACAGTCAAATAAAAAGACACTTGCGGTATAAACAAGATATGCAAAGGCAAAAGCGTTAACCCATGCCGCGCCCTGAGCAAAAGGAACCCCCGCGAGTTTTATTGCGGCAGATACAAAAATGTAAAAAGGCGGCCATTGGATAATTGGCGTATCATATCCGAAGTATTTCATTTCTCCTGACTCAAGCAAAGTTGATGCGGCATATTCATATGACTGAGAATCATGTGTGTATATTGCGCCCGTCCGGGGCATACACATCATTACAAGTAAAACCGCTGCAACTGAAAAAACAACTCCAACTATATGACGCACAGATTCCCCTCCTAAACGAGTTGTCCGGACAAACAGGTAAAGGCTTACCTGAGAATACTTGATTGAGCTTAATATTTTATAATATAAAATACAGGCAACCTCAGTTCAAAAACACTGAAAATCGTTATACGACTTTTCGGGAGGCAACCATCTGGAAACAATTATAATATAAGTTTACCATGAACCATCATAAAAAAAAGCCCTTTTATTCTGAAAATAAAAGGGCGCATATTGTTGTAGTGCTTAATAAGCGGGAAACCAGTCCCGTTTCGTTTTGGTTTTTTTAAAACCGGTGTGGAAATATTGACATTCTCTCCGCCCTGAAAGACAAGAGATTCCTGCTTCATTGCGCTTCTGACACAGCAGCTCCGCAGGCAGAAACGGTCAGCACGACCGCCGGGATATTCTTTGCAGCATTTATGTCTGCATTAAGCTCATATCCGCTAAGTCCGCCTTATATCTCCCACCTTAAGGAAAGAGTCTTACGGCGTATCCGATAAATTGTTCAGAATGGCAGGTCATCATCGTCTTCAATCAACGGGAAAAATCCGTCTCCTGAATCCGGCTGCATAACCGGCTGACCCTGTGATTCCAGCGTCTTATATGAAGGTTGCTGTGCAAATCCGCCACTTGCCGAATCATCCCTCTTGCCGTCCGCAAAATACAACCTGTCAGCCCAGATTTCAACAGTGTAATGTCTGATGCCCTGGCTGTCCTCATAGTTGTTGTTTCTGATTGAGCCCTCCACCAGCACGCGCATGCCTTTTTTAAAATAGCGGCTGGCAAACTCTCCTGATGCCCTCCATGCTGTAATATTAAAAAAATCAGTCTGTTTTTCCTCGCCCTGCTTTGCATACTGGCGATCAACTGCTATACTGAAACGGCATACCGGGATGTTGTTCGTAGTGTACCTGAGCTCTGGATCCGCTGTCAAACGACCCATTAAAATTACTTTATTCATGCATTCAACCTCCTTGACATCCTCTCCATCCTGAAAGACGAGAGAGTCCTGCTTCATTGTGCCGTTAACACAGCAGCTCCACAGGCAAAAAAACGGTCCGCCCGACCGCCGGGACATTTTTTGCGGCATTTATGTCTGCATTAAGTCATATCCGCTAAGTCCGCCCCAAATCTCCCACCTTAAGGAAAGAGTCTTATGGCGTATCCGATAGAATAAATAACCTATTCTTTTTCTTCTTTTTCATCGCGTCTTACAATAATGTATTTGATGACGCCTTCAGTTATTTTGTAAATACGTTCCAGCTCAGCCGGGAATTCAGAGCCCGCCGTAAAATGAACAAGGGTGAAATACCCTTCTTTTTGATCATTTACTTCATAAGCTAAACGTCTTTTTCCCCATTCGTCGATTTTCTCAAGCTGGGCTGATTCCTCTATGAAGCTTTTAACCCTGGTGACTATTTCCTGAATTTTATCATCTTCCAGCAATGGGTTTATGACAAAAATGGATTCGTATTTTTTCATGACTGTTTCACCTCCTTCTGGACTATGGCCCCTGAAACGGAGCAAGGATTATTGACAGCAAAGCTGATTTTATCACAAAATATATCAGAAAACAAGAATGAAATCCTATTTTTTACCCATCTGCTGTATGATAACCTGCTGCTGGTGAATTATATGTTCCTTTGCCAGCATTGCCGCCCTTTCATGGTCTTTTTCAGACAATGCCTTCAATATGAGCTGGTGTTCATCCAAAACATCAGCTGCGTTGGAAAAATCCTTCATGTAAAGCACACGGAACCTGTAAATCTGTTCCCTTAAATTCCCCGCGACATTCATCAGTTTATTGTTTCCCGCCGCGTTATATATGGCGTCATGGAACTCGACATCTCTTTTTATAGCTATGGCAAGGTTTTCCTTCTGCAAAGCCGCGGCATATTGTTTATGAATATTTTCAAGCTGGCGGAGATGCTCCGGACGTATGTTTTTGGCTGCAAGTTCGGTGGCAAGACCGTCCAGGGCAGCTCTTACCTCAAGTACGTCTATGATGTCCTTAATGGTTATCTCTGCCACATGCGTTCCTTTTCTTGGCACCAATGTTACAAAACCCTCGGTTTCAAGCCTTCTGATTGCTTCCCTGACAGGTGTCCGGCTGACTCCCATCTGTTCAGCCAGTTCAACTTCCATAAGCCTTTCCCCGGGTTTTAAATCCCCTGCGACAATTGCGTCCCGCAGCGTATTGAAAATAACATCCCTTAAGGGCATGTAATCATCTATTTTTATTTTTGAAATTTTAGCCATAAACTCTTCCTCCGTCCACAGTTGAGACCATATATATGTACCTGTATCTGTTTTTCAGAACACTGAATGCCTTAAGAGCCGAACTTTCGCTTTCAAACAGTCCGAAAACCGAAGGGCCGCTCCCGCTCATAAGGCTTCCCAAAGCTCCGTTTCTTTTTATGTCCTTTTTTATTCCCTCAATTTCAGGATATTTAGCCACAGTCACACTTTCAAGCACATTAACCATGCCCTGGGCCAGTGACCTGAGATCTCTTTTTTTTATTGCTTCAGCAAGCATTTTATTGTCAGGGCGCTTAATACAAGCATCCATCCGGAAATTCCGGTACACCCAGGCTGTGGAGACAGCAAATTCCGGTACTATTACAATAACATAAAAACCCGCAAATGACGGGAGTTTTGTAAGCTTTTCGCCTATACCTCCGGCAAAGCATGTGCCCCCTGCAATACAAAAGGGTACGTCCGCTCCGCACTCAAGACCAAGCTCAAGCAATTCATTCGTTGAAAACCCGGCAGAATACATAATATTCAAACCCTTTAAAACCGCTGCCGCATCGGCGCTTCCACCTGCAAGGCCGGCACCCTGCGGAATTCTTTTTTTAAGCTCTATTATTACACCGCCGGAAATACTGGTTTTATCAAAAAAGATCTTTGCTGCTCTATGGCATATATTATTTTCATCAACAGGCACAAGAGGATTGTCGCATTTAATTTCAATGCCGTCCCCGGCCTTGTGAAGCAAAACCTCATCGTAAAGAGATATTGTCTGCATAATCATTTCCAGGGTATGGTACCCGTTTTCAAGCCTGCCCGTCACATCCAGTGACAAGTTAATCTTAGCCGGAGCTAAAATAGTTATCAAAACCACTTCCCTTAAAAACGGCAAGTGACTGCCAAATCATAATAAAAACAAAGGGCATAATATGCGTCAGTGACTTTGCCCGGATGTCGTAAACTATGGTTAACGATTCAGCAAACAGTTGTCTTCATAGCGTTATGCACCATTTGCTTGTAATATTATATACAATATACATAAAAAACGCAATAAATTAATGCCGGAATGGCAACCACACCGTAGGAAAGCTCTTTCGCCCCCTGTTTCAAACAAAAAAGACAGATTGTTTAACCTGTCTTAAAATATTGAGCGCTCATTTTATTTTTGTTCCCCCTTGGGTTTTAACCGGGGCAGCTCCTTTATTTTGCTCTGCCGGGATTGAAGTTGATGATATACCTCATGATATATGGTTGGCTTTATCATGGTTTGCCCTGGTTTTATTCAATCAGCAGAATTTTCCGTCCTTCCTCAGGCTCAATTTCTTCTGTCATCTCGTTGTCGTTCAATATTTTCTGCACGGGAACCCTGTATTTCTTTGCAATGTCCCACAGGGTGTCGCCTTTCTGTGCGTAATAGAACAACAGCGGCGGATTTTCTTTTTTCTCATAAATTTTTATATCTTTGATCCCTATAACCAAATCCATATCCCGCTTTTTTGAAAGATGCGCTTTAACCTCAAGTTCCGCCTTTATATCCACATTTGCGTCGGACACAATTTCATAACTGCTTTCATTTATCGAAAGGTTTATATCCTCTTCATAATCTGCTTCCGGCTCAGGTAAAGGAATTCTGTGAGTGAATGACAGTTCCTGGTTTGAACCTCTCATAACTCTCATATCCATTCCGGTGCAGTAAAGTACACAAATGTCCAGACACCCGTTAACTTCAATGCTGTCATTAACCTTTTCCGCAGACAAAATTCTGGGCTTGGCTGTAAGCAATAAAATCTCTTCAACGGCCTCACCACCAGAATCCAGCGTCATATTACCGTTTACCTGGATATTGTCACGGATTTCCCTTTCTTCAACTCCCAACTTAACTGTCTTTTTCTCCAGTTCAAAATCATAATCCATTGAATAGGCATCTTTAACCAAATAAGCATTTTCTTTTGAAAACATACTGTATTCCACGGCGATTTCAGCATCAATTCTTATTATTGTCAAAAGGCCGTCAATATCTTCATCCGGTTTTAAAGAAAGAGATTTAACACAGGCATTAACTGAAACATCAGAATAATTTATATTTTCCACCTCAAGATTTTTTTCCACAGGAATATTAACATGAACATTTTCAATTCTTGAATTATCATCTTCAGCTCTGTATAAACAGTCCACTTCCAGCATGCAGTTAAGAACCATATTTTCCAGGATATTAACGTTTTTCAAAGTCGCATTACTGTATATAATTTCATTTATTACAGGCTTATTATCACCGATATCGACATTTTCAGCCACGTTTATGACCTTTTCACCGATATCCTCCAACATGGTTATTTTCTGCGGATCTGTTTTCTGATATATCTTTTCGCCCTGAACAGCCTCTCCTGCATCCTCATTCTTTGCTTTTATGTATTTTATATTAAGCTTTAAAACTGATTTCGCGCTTAGCTTTCTTCCGTTCACAATATCAATACTGGTGTGTTCTATGCTGCTTTTTACAATTGTATAAACTTCTTCGTCCCCTGCCGGGTAGTTGCAGGATATGGACCATGGGGATTTTACATTAATAGCCTCAAGGCTTTTTTCCTGATTGTCAGCCCGGTAAAGTACCTGGTAACATATTTCCCCGCCTACCTCCATTACTTTTCCTGTCTTTTCCCGGGTTTTTACAACAACATCGGTATCCACAACAAGAACTTCAAGAACATCAGGCTTGCTGTCCGGCACAATTATACCTGTTTCCAGAAGTTCTTCCTTCTGCTGCTCGTCAACGGTCCTATACACATTAACCGGTCTTTTTATCAATTCAACAGACATAATAATCCCCCTTAAGGCACAAATTGCATTTTGTATATAATATTGATGTTGTCCCGAAATTATGACTTAACCCTAAGAATTTTTCATTATTATCTGCATTTTTTATGTCAACTGTGACCAAACACACAGCTTTTCCATATGATATAGTACAAGTTTTATTGAGGTGGTGATTAGATGCCTGATGAAAGATCGGCACAACTTCCTATACAAAGGTTTTTCAGACAATTCATAATACCGGGGGTTCCCGGACAGTTCGGTCCTCCCGGCGTAAGACCGCCCTTTGGACCTCCCGGTCAGCAAGGCGGACCACCGACTCAACCGCCGCCATCATTTATTCCGGCGCAACGCGGCGGGCCAACAATATTTGCTGTTGATCCCGGTGCCATTCGACCATGCTTATTCCGATTTGTATATATATGGCTTGTAAACGGCCGGCAGTTCTGGGCGTGGCTTGTTTTTGTCGGACCCCGATCAGTGGCAGGCTGGCGCTGGACCGGATTCAATTGGGTCTACTTTGGTACTGATCTTGAAAATATCAGTGATTTTGTGTGTTTCTAACCTCCAATGATTTTCTGTATGCAGGCTCTCTGCATACAGATTTTTTTTATTTGTTATGTTACAGCATTTCTGGTATATTTAAGTATATATCCTGGCTTTTGAAAAGTGTCAGCTTTTCACCTGGTACAACTTAAAGCAGTTGCTGCATAATTGCCTGATTCATTGATATCATGAAAAAGATAGGTTAAAATAGTAGGCGGATTGTTATATTTAACTTTAAAAGCATCAGGTTTAAATACTACAGATTAAGGGGGATTTAAGTTGAATATCAATGATGCAATAATGAACAGAAGGTCCATCAGAAAATTCAAGCAAATAAAAATCGATCGTGAAACGCTTGTAAGTTTTGTTCAGGCGGCAAGGCTTGCCCCGTCAGCCGCTAATCTTCAGCCTTTAAAGTTTTTAATAGTGGATGAAAAAGAATGTGTTGATAAAGTCTTTGAACTTGTTAAGTGGTTAGGGTACATCGCCCCACATGGCAATCCTAAAAAAGGCGAAGAGCCTGTGGCATATATAGTAATACTTGCCGATACAAACATTCGGAAAAGCGGTTATCAGCACGATGCGGGAGCTGCGGCGCAAAACATTATGCTGGCCGCAATGGGGGAAAGGATTGGAAGCTGCTGGATTGGCTCAATTGAACGCGATTCAATGAAAAAATTCTTTAATATGCCTGAAAATCTTGAGGTGGATACCTTGATTGCCTTGGGATACCCCGCCGAAGAACCGGTTGTTGAAGATTATAAAGACACAATAAAAAACTATAAGGATGAAAACGGAGTTTTGCACACACCGAAAAGAAAGCTTGAAGACATACTTTTTATAAACAAATTCCCTAAGCCTTAAAAATGGCTTTAAAATATAAAAACTATTTTCCCGGTTTGAAAAAATAACATGGTTTTCACAAGGTGATCCGTGGATGGGAAAATATATGGTTTACTGCTTAAAGGTAAACGAAATATGGCTTATGCCTTATTTTAAATAAATCTGCTTTAGTTCATACACTATTTCATCGGAGGGTTCTTTCCCTCCGTATCTTACCTTGTTATACTCAGTTCTTAAACACTCATGGTCCAGGGTTTCCTTTTCAGAAGCATGAATTTGGCTCACTTTATCTTTTTCAAAAGAATGAATCCGGCCTGTTGTGTCCTTTTTAAGGATATTTGCGCGGCCATCGGTTTTCTTTTCAAAAGCATTGATCCGGCTTGCATTATTATTTTTAAGGGCATTAATCCGACTGACGGTTTCATTGGGTGTTTCAGACGGCCTGAAATTAAATCCTTTTCTTATATTGTCAGAAACAAACCTGGCATAAATAAAACGGATTCGGCTTGCATTATCTTTCATGTCTTTCCATGTGGGCTTCCTTTTAAAAATCCTTTTTAAAAAAGATCGTCTTTTTTTGATCTCCGTTTTTAAAAGGGATTCCTGCCTGTCAAAATAGCCCTGTTCAGTTGAACTCCATTGCCTGAACCTGCCGAACAGACCGAATAAAAAGGACTGAAACGCGGCATAGATCCTTTTGTAATTCTTAATAATGTATTTCACCAGTGAATACATAAGGAACAAAATAATACCGGATACCAGAATTGTAAAAATAATATCGGAAATTAAACCGGAAGACTCTTCTCCCGGCGTCAAATTCAGGTCCGGTATACCGCCGCCCTCCGGCTGTACAGGCTCAGTTATGAATAAAGACATAAACCAGTCCAGAACTTTGATTATAAAAGCGGCTGTTGCCCTTGCGGCAGAAACAATGGCATCAAGCACAGTATCCCATAAAGATAAAAGCAATATTAAAACAATGGTACATGTAACTACAATGCTATTTCCTCTGACCACCGTGCCGGGCATAATTTTAAGGCTGCCTCTCTGGTGGGTTTCCTGGATTAGGAACCGCCTGTTTGCCAGCGGCAGACCTGCGATTACAAGCAAAATCGCTGCTGCTACTGTAATATTTGTAAATTCTTTCAGGGCAGGCAGTTTGCTTATTACCAGGATGTATATTCCATAGGTTACTATGCCTAAAAAATAGTAAAAATCAATGCGGGAGCTGCCTGTACCGCTTTTTATTCCCCAGATAAAGAAACCGGCTGTTAATACCGCAGTAAATACGACCTCCAGCAGGGTACCGCCCATTACCGCGTACTGCCAGAGAAACGTAACACCCAAAACGTATACAAGGCCGATTAAGAATATAAATATATTTTTTGTCTTCTTTTTCGCACAGGTTATTGCAATGCCGAAAAGAAGGCTTACGGGAAGCAGCAGCACAAAAGCTGTGACCGTGTTCTTTGGAATCGCAAAGAAGGATACTATTATAAATACCGGAAAAATCATGAGATAGTCATTCAGGCACCATAACCATCTCTTCAGAACTTTTTTAATCATATACACCTGGCTCCGCATACATAATAATTCAATAATATCGGTAAACAGTCATATCATGGGATAAAGCTGAACGTTTCTGTTCACACCCTGATTCAGTTACTGTTCAGGTCAGATATTGTGCAATAGCGGAAACAAGAGCTTCATTTGCAAGAGCTGTATAGTTCCTCTGAAGTCTCCATCCATTGCATAATATCTTTTAACATAACATTTGAACAGTAACAATTGAACCTCTCCCATACAATTAAATCCTGCAGATTTCCACAGCATTATCTTTTCCGCGCAAAAGACGAATTCTGTCTTCCATTTCACCGTCAACCACCGCAGTAATCAGCAGATAGTCCATATGGCTCGAATTTCTTTCAATTTCCTGCTCAAGCAGGGCATTAAAGCTTACACATCTTAGAAGACCCATTCTTGCAAGGTTTTCCAAAATAATTACCCTGTGGGAATTCCCCAATGCAGGGGCAATTCGTATGGGCACTTTCTCCATGTTCTTTAAAAACGCGTTTGTTCCAAAGCCTGCCTCAATTAAATTCAAAAAAGCATACTCCAGAACCGTGGCTGCGAGGGAAATTCCGTATTCAACCCTTTCCGGC
Organism: Clostridiaceae bacterium; assembly: GCA_012727625.1. Taxonomy (GTDB): domain Bacteria; phylum Bacillota; class Clostridia; order DSM-8532; family DSM-8532; genus JAAYGP01. The sequence continues at coordinate 37,568 of JAAYGP010000274.1, read as the reverse complement.
TCGTCTGTTATTGTCCATTGATCTATTTTTGTATCCACATTAAGAAGAATCATCAGTCTGTGCCGGGCCGTCGGCTCATACTGGTTAACATACAGGTCACCAAAACGTGCCGAGGCTTTCCAATTGATATTTTTCATTGGATCCGTGGTTGTATATTCCCTGACCCCGGCTCTTATAAAAGGATCCTCCAGAATCCAGCGGCGGACAACCCTGTCTCCCTGCCAGCTGTGGGATGGAAGATTCAGTTCAGGCATTTTAAGAATTCTTGGAAAAACATATAATTTGGCGTCAGTTTCCTCGTCTTTTACTGTTGAATTCCCGCCTGTAATTGAACGGGCTGTCAAAGCAGCGGATTTTAAATGATAGTAGCCCCTTTTCATGCATTTAACGTTATGAGTACGGATAATCCTTGTGTAGGGCAACATGCAGAAAGCAGAGATGTGAAATTCCTCGTGCAGAATATTCAAATCCTCCTGGAGACCAAACTTAAGCCCACTGTCGATCCTGGACTCAACCTTGAGCCAGGGCACAGGCAGAAGCTTGTTGTTGCTTATTTTCTCAATCATTTGTATACTTTGCCCGTAATTGGCATGCAAAGTGTCAAAGCTTCTTTCAATGCTTACCTTTGACAGGCCATACCGGAGTATTAAAAACGATTCCAGGCAGATCAAAATTCCTGCTGCCAGAAGCAGCTTATAAGCCCACATAAGCTAACGTCCTCCAGTCTGGCTTATGAGTCTTTCCTCCGTTGGAACCGGAACCCTTTTTAAAATCTGATCCAATATGCCCCATGCCGCCGGCTTTCCGCTGTCGCTGCCCACATGACGTGTTACCATGCGGTGTGCCATAACCGGCTTAACCATAGCCTTTACATCGTCCGGAAGTACATAATCTCTGCCGTTAATGGCCGCCAGCGCCTGGCTTGTGCGCAAAAGAGCCTGGCTTCCCCGGGGGCTTACTCCAAGAATAACATCAGGATGGTTACGTGTGGCTTCAACAATTTTAACAATGTAAGAATACATATCCTCGCTGACAAAGGTATTTTTAAATATGTCCTCAACTCCCTGCAAGTCCTCCTTGCCTGCCACAGGCTCAAGAGAGGGCAGGGGACTTTCATACTGAAAACGCTTCAGGATTTCAACCCCTTCATCCGTATCAGGGTATCCCATGTAAATCTTCATGAGAAAGCGGTCAAGCTGGGCTTCGGGCAGAGGAAAAGTACCAAGGGTTTCAATTGGGTTCTGGGTGGCTATTACCATAAACGGAGCATCCAGCAATTGAGTCTCGCCGTCAATGGAGACCTGTCTTTCCTCCATACATTCCAGAAGGCTTGATTGGGTTCTTGGCGTTGCCCGGTTTATTTCGTCGGCCAGAAGTATGTTCGTGAAAACAGGGCCCTTTCTGAAAATAAACTCCTCCTGTTTTTGATTATAATAATGAATGCCGGTTATATCAGTAGGAAGTAAATCCGGAGTGAACTGTATTCTGGAGAATTTAAGACTTAATGATTTGCTGAGGGTTTTTGCAAGAAGTGTTTTTCCTGTTCCCGGAACATCCTCCAGAAGCACATGTCCTCCGCAAATAAGACTGATAAGAAGCTGCCTTATAACATCCTCTTTTCCCACAATAACCTTTTCAATATTGCCTAACAGCTTGTCTGTAAGGGCTTTTAACGCAATAAGATCCATAGCCTCCGCCTTTCCTGTTTTAAAGCCTAAGCTTGCAAAATACATATTAAATAATATTGCTTGCTGCAATTTTATTCAAACAGCCGGCTTGTTTATTCCCGCTCCTGATGCACATGTCAAGACTGCATTCCACAAAAGTTTCCCTTTTTTGCACAATACTTATGATGGTCTTAACACTACTGATTATTTGCGGCCTGTATAATGTTAACCCCAAGGTCAATTATCCTTTCCTCACCAAGGAAATTGATCATCACCCGGGCACGGCCTTTTCTTTTGTCCACTTTCAGAATCTTTCCCTGTAATGCAGTCAATGGGCCGCTTACGATGGTCACCTCTTCGCCTTCCATTAAAATATCCGACTCCTGAATAATATCCTCTCTGTCGAAAAGATGGCTGAACACTTCGATCTCAGAGTCAGGAATGCGCACAGGCTCTCTGTCCGTACAAAGAAGCTTGTAAAGCCCTGGAACCTGCCACAAATTTCTGTAGTTTTCATTGGTTAAAGTTCCATGCAAAAAGATGTAACCGGGAAAAAGATTTCTAACTCTTTGGTACCACTTGCCGTTTTTTCTTTCCTTTATTATTTTTTTAGGAATCATAATGACCGGATCACCGCCGAAGCGGTAATCCAGCCGTTCCTTTACCAGGTTTTCCTCTCCGGTCTTAACAAATAATGCGTACCATGCAGATCCCTTATAAATCATAATTCTTAAATCCTATTGGTTATTTTTTAATAAATCACGTATCTCCGTAAGCAGCTCCTCTTCTCTTGTAGGCTTTGGCGGTTCCGGAGGTTTTTCCTCTTCTTTTTTCTTAAACGAATTAATAAGCCTAATCACCAAGAAGATAGAAAAAGCAATTATCAGAAAATCGATCACATTTTGAATAAAAGCGCCGTATAAAACGGACAATTCCGCGGTATCACCCTCCGCAGGGCGTATTACCAGTTTTAAGTGCTGCAGATTTATCCTGCCTAATAAGATACCCAAAACCGGCATAATAATGTCATTGACAAGCGAGGTTACAATCTTCCCGAAAGCGCCTCCAATAATCACACCAACGGCCAAATCCAGTACATTTCCTCTGAGCGCGAACTTTTTAAATTCTTTTAGCATAATTTTACCTCTCTTTCCCTGACTGGATTAAAATAAAACAAAGCCGTATTCTAAAAGATCGCTTATGTATTCTTCGCTTTGTTTCTTGTAATGATTATACAATATTTCATAAAATATTAAAAGCAATATCTGATTTCAAGGCAAAATTAATGCCAAAGACAATGTGCGATGGCTGAAAGCAATTCAAAAAAACCTTCCACCGAAAACAGGGAAAGTTTTAATTTTGATTGTCCGGCTTGAATTGTACAAGCTATTGCGCCATCTTATACGTTGGCACCAGGACCTTCACATATTCCTTTATTTCCTTGCTGTCACATGTCTTGTATACCATCTGGTGCAATATCTCAAGCTCCCTTTTTAAAAGCTCATAATCGATGTGCAAAGGTTTTGCCACAAATATTTTATTATGCCTTGTGGCCTTAAGCCCCTCTTCAATGGTTAAAAGCTCTTCATAAAGCTTTTCTCCGGGCCTTAGCCCTGTTATTTCTATGTCAATGTCTTCATATGGCTCAAAGCCCGAAAGGCGTATTAATTTCTCCGCCAAATCCAGAATCCTGACCGGCTGGCCCATATCAAGAACAAATACCTCGCCGCCTTCAGCCATGGCACCGGCCTGAATGACAAGCTGAACTGCCTCCGGTATGGTCATGAAAAACCTTGTAATGTCGGGATGGGTGACAGTAACAGGGCCGCCCTGCTCGATCTGCTTTTTAAAAAGAGGAATTACACTGCCGTTGCTGCCAAGTACATTTCCAAAGCGGACCGCAACAAATTCCGTCTTGCTTTTTGCATCCAGTGCCTGGATTATCATTTCCGCAATGCACTTTGTTGCACCCATGACATTTGTCGGATTTACAGCCTTGTCAGTTGAGATCAAAACAAAACGCTCGGCATTGTATTTATCCGCACAATGCGCCACATTCCATGTGCCGAATACATTGTTCTTAACGGCTTCCTCCGGATGGCTCTCCATGAGGGGCACATGCTTGTGGGCAGCGGCGTGGAATACTATATTGGGCTTGTACTCGCTGAATATTTCGGATATCCTTTCCTTTTCCCTGACATTGGCTATAATCGGCACAAGCTCAAGGTTTGGATACCTCGATGTAAGCTCGTTTAAAATGTCATACAGGTTGTTTTCATAGTTATCAAGCATTAAAAGCCTGGCCGGGCTGTAGGATGCAATCTGGCGGCATAGCTCGGAGCCAATGGAACCTCCGCCTCCCGTTACCAGTACAACCTTTCCGCCAAGATATCCGGCCACACTCTCAAGATCCTCCACGATCGGCTCGCGTCCCAGCAAATCCTCGATTTCCACATCCTTGATCTTTTTCAGCATTATTGATCCATTGATAAGCTGGGACATGGAAGGAAGAATTTTCACCCTGCATGAGGTTTTTAAGCATTGTTCGTAAATATTGTTAATAACGGCAGGCTTAGCGGAGGGTATGGCAATAATAATCTCGTCAATGCTTTTCTTGTCAACAATATCGCCGACATCCTCAAGGCCTCCCAATATGGGTATTCCGTTCACTTTCCTTCCCTTTTTTTCAGGGCTGTCATCCAGGAAAGCCACAAGCTTGTAGTTCAATTCGGGGTGGAGCTCCATTTCCTTTGCTATCATTGCCCCGGCATCACCGGCCCCGAATATAAGAACTCTTTTTAAATTATCCAATCTGATGACGCGGCCCATAACAAGCCTGCGGTATAGGCGGTATACAAAGCGGGACCCGCCGATTAAAAACACGTCAATCATCCCGGTAATAACAAAAATGCTCCGGGGCGCAAGCCTTTCAACGAATGAAATGTATAAAAACAAAACTCCGTTTGTAATGGCCGACGCAAGAAAAATGCTGACCAGCTCATACACCCCTGCATATTTCCAAAGGCTCCTGTAAAGCTTAAACGGAATAAACACGGCTATTTTAATTGCAACAGACACCAAAAGAAGCAACAAAATATGTTCGGCAAAGTTTGACGGGATGTTTTCGTTGCTGAATTCAAACCGTATAAAGTATGAAGAATAAAATGATACAGTAAGCAATATAATATCAGATAAAATGAATAAACCGGCTTTAAGTTTCTGCTTCACAAGCTGTTCCCTCTTTCCGCATAAACGCACTAAAATTTTGGAAAATGCCTTAATACATTCCCCAAAATTTTTCTCCGCAAGAAAAGTGCGTTTGTTTTCCAATGCATTGTTATTGTAACATATTAAAGTAGAAAAATAAAGAAACATTGTTTTTCAGTTGAATTACATTAGATGTCAAATGGAAAATTTTGTACATTATATCCTTATCTTAACCGTTCTATGGAAGCAGACACGCAGGATATTGAAAAGTTTTACAAAAACTTTAACGATGGCAGAAATGTTGTTTGGCTGGAAACCTAATTACGGGAAAACGATATAACACACGAAAAGGCCCTGACTATATCATGTATTTCTTTGCTTAGAAACATAGACAGCTATGACAGGTTCTCAGGAATACTATATACAGATATACTGGAAGCTGATATATGTGATATTCTGGAAATAGGTATTGGTTATGATGAATCTGTATTCCTTACAAATTCGCAGGGAATAATCCTGTCACATAAAATCAAAGAATTGCCGGGTACGTATGCTTTCTCCCCTGTGGTGCCGGCACCTGGGGAGAAACCCATCGCGTATCACTGGAAGACGCAAGAAATACCGCTATTGCAATTTTAGCAATACTCGAATCTGCAGATACCGGTGTTCCGGTAGATGTTTGCTATGATTAAGAAAATTTCTTCTATTGTTTTAAGCTGAATAATGGCCACTATGGCTTTTATTCAGCTTTTCCCGTCTTTCCCGGAAATGTTCGGGTGTTCAATCCGTTCCATGCATTTCATTAGTGTCTTTTCGTGCATAATCTAAAATTTTATACTTGTCTTTTCGTGATCCATGTATTAAAATTTGGTCTTATTTACAGTTTTCAATTATTCTCTTTAGCAACGCTCGTTTTATCGTTGCATTTATCGTTGCATTTTAAAACGATTTTCTCCTTATCGTTGCATACCGATTTGCAACGATAAGAATTAATTTTACACTGCCTGAAAAGAAATAAATCCAACAATCCTACGCATCTGATTATCTTTAGCAAAATTTAGCTAAAAGTGAATATTCACATTGTTCTCTAATTTAGTGAATATTCGGTTGACATGAGTGAATATTCACTATATAATTGACAAAGAATGAATGATTTATGTTTGAATTCGCATTATTTGTTATTACGGAGGTTCATTGTATGAATTATGAAAATGAGCATGTAGAATTCAAAGAAAATGTAACCAGCAACATCAACAAAGAAGTTGTTGCATTCGCCAACACAAATGGCGGCATGATTAGAATTGGAGTTGATGATAACGGCAATGTTGTAGGGCTTTCTGATATAGACGACTCCTATACACGTATTACCAATATAATCAGAGACTCAATCCTGCCCGATATCACAATGTTTGTACAATATAAACTTAATGATAATAATACTATTGATGTTATTGTTTATGAAGGAACCTCAAAACCTTACTTCCTGAAAAGTAATGGTATGAAACCATCGGGTGTTTTTGTACGCCAGGGGGCATCTTCAGTTCCTGCTACATGGGAACAAATAAGGCAATTCATAAAGCTTTCAGATGACAGTTCATTTGAAAGCTCCAGAAGTCTTATACAAAATCTCACTTTTGAGTCTGCAAAAATTGAATTTTTCAATAGAGGGGTTTCTTTTTCAGAGGACAATTTTGTTTCCTTAGGGTTCTATGACTCATATAAAAAATTATATAAAAATCTCGCATTACTTCTGTCCGATCAATGTTTACATTCTATTAAAGCAGCCGTATTTGCCGATTCTGCAAATACAGTTTTTACAGATCGTAAAGAATTTACCGGTTCGCTTTTTAAACAGCTTCGGGATGTATATGATTATTTAATGCTAAATAATCATACGGTCTCAGTTATACATGGCCTCGACAGAACTGACAGCATTGACTATCCTCCGGAAGCAATTCGCGAAGCTTTGCTGAATGCCATAATACACAGGGATTATGGTTATAGCGGCAGCATAATAATAAATATTAACTCAGAAATGATGGAGTTTATCTCACTTGGCGGTCTCCCCTCAGGATTGACAAAAACTGATATTATGTCAGGAATTTCATTGCCCAGAAATGAAAAACTAGCCTCAATATTCTTTCGACTTAAACACATCGAAGCATATGGCACAGGCATACGTAGAATCTTTGAGCTTTACCGTGATAGTCCAAAAAAGCCGGATATTATTGTCACAGATAACACTTTCAAAATTGTTTTGCCCAATATGAACAGGTTTGCAAAAGAAGAATCTTCAGAATATTTTGCGCCATTAAAGGCTGATAAGCCCCATCTCCCTGCCAAGCTGACAAAGCAAATGGAAGCTGTTGTTAATTACCTTGAAAAACATGATTCACTCACGGAGGATGGACTTATGGAGCTTTTAGGACTTAAAAGGACACGCTCTTATCTCATCATCCGAAAACTGATTGAAATGGGAATGGTTGATGTAAAAGGTCGGGGTAAAAATAAAAAATACACATTGCACAGGTGAATACACTGGTTTTCTATATGCAGCACCTGTTATACCGATGTATTTTAAAGCGGTTTTGATTGTATTTAAAGGAAAATGGATGTGTTATGTCTACAGAAAATGGATATGCCCTTTCTTATAGCCGGAAGATTCTATTTGCCTGCTTGCTTCTGCTTAAGGTAATACTCCGCTTCCTTTATATTTCTTGCTGCAAAGTCTATGACTTGATGGGGTTTTAAAGGCTTTCCGTCTTCGCCGGCGATTATTACGCCGCCTTTGTATGTTCTGGTTTTCAAGGCTTTGGCATACTTAAATTCTTCCTCCTGCGACCATAGATATGGTACCGGCAGAAAACCCGAGACAAAGATTTTATATAATCCCTCGGCTGAATAGGGATTGCTGATGTGTCTTTCAATGCCTGAAATGATTGTTCTTGCGGAATCTATAAGCTCATGCATGCGGCTTTTTACATCCGCGTTTTTGCTCATGTCCTCTGTTTTTCCGATTTTTCTGAGCTCTCTGTATTTTTGAAGTGAGTATTGGGTGATTTTAATACTTTCGTTTATAATATCCGGGGTGGCAAGATGCACAGCCTCAGAATAGCTTACCACATGAATAATCGGCGGGCTCATCTCATTGTGGGGGTCAATGTCATCCATTAAAGCCGTTACAGCCGCCAGTTGTATTTTAGCTTCATTAAGATCGGGCTTAAAGTAGTCAAGACCTGCTCTTGGCTGGAGATAAACCTTAAATCCCGCATCTTCAAGCTCTTTTATTAAAGACATCATTGCCCTTGATTTTGCAAGATCATTGATTCCCCATGTGGACCTGGGCGTGTTAAGCATGTTTTGAAGTATGAGGGTTTTGATTCCCATTTTTTTAGCCAGTTTTGCGGCCAGATATGCAGAAACAATATATGTTACATCATCCGCTCCCCTGAACGCAAAATGATGTGAAACATTGGGCTCAAAGGGTTTTCCGGTGGTGGCAATATATTTCAGTGTTTCAACATGCTGTTTTAAATTTGTGTACAAATCATAAGGGCCCCTGCCGTCAAGCCTGTTGAACCACCACAGGGACAACGCGTGCCAGCATATATTCAAAGTTCTTTCATGAATTTCGGCAAGCATCGGTATGTTCTTGGTTCCGGCATAGGTTCTGACAAGAAGTGGCCTGCAAGATGACCAGACACTTCTGTATTCCTCCGATGAGTTTATGGGAACGCCGCCGCCATTGGGCATATCCTCCCAATCCTCGCCGAAGTTTGACTGTGTCAGCTGGGAGCTTCCTATTGATAATATATCAAGATATCCGGTCTTGGCCAGGTGCTTTGCCCATGATATAAATTCCTTTACTGAATCAAGCCTGTCGACAGTTGACGAATATGGCCCTACATGGGCTCTGATTAAAGGAGCAAAGGGGCTTTGTAGATTGTTTTCGATTCTTTTTTCAATAGTGTCATTCTTTGTTCCAAATTCCTTATATCCTGACCTGTCAATGGGCATAAAGCTTTCATAATCCTGTGAGTCAATTATGCTTTTACCAAACTCCATGCGCATATCATCATACAGGCTTCCCTCAGTAATATCCTTTGATATTCTCTCTTTGGGAACACCCATTTTCTGAAGTGTTTCACGGGCAGTTTCCCCGCCTTTGAAAGTTATAACCAGCCCCTTGTGTTCTTTTTCAATAAGCTTACAGGTTTCGGGAAGCCCTCCGAAATACACCGCCTTAATCGGACCGCCCTGGTAATGCATCATCCCGTTATTCTTAAGCTCGTTAATAAAATACCCGACCATGTTGACAGCTTCATCCCGGTCCAGCCTGTAACTTAAGCCGATCCTGTTTATGCCTTCGGAGCGCAGCCAATCCAAAACGGTTTTTCTGCATATCTCATACCTGAAATTATTCATGGCCTGTGCTATATCGCTGTCAGCCCTGACCACCCTGTAACCGCAGTCCCGCAAAAGCTCCGCGGCAGTATTAACACCCATGGTATGGGCATCAAGGGATGGCTTTATAAAGGTAAAAATGTCTTTGTCGGAAACAAGCATTTTTTAATTCTCCTTTTTGAACATACAACTTTTTTACCCGGTAGGGCATTACCATAAGCACTTCCCTGATGCAACGCCTGCTTTACCGCATTATTTATCGTTGCATCCTGAAGCGATTTTTTTGTTTTCGTTGCACATCGGTTTGCGACTATTTTTCAATACTATTATAAAGCGACGTTAAAATCACCATCATAAGCTACAAGACGGAGCCATCACTTGTCTTTTGTCTTATATCCCGATAAGTCCTGAGCCTTTTACCGGGATTGATATTGTTATTCCATCATCAAAATCTCCCGGTTCATAGTAGCATTTCTTAAGTGTTGATACTATTTTTTCAACAGCTTCGTCTTTGGCTAATATCATGACACATCCACCAAGGCCAGCGCCTGACAATTGCGCGCCTAAAACACCATCAATCCTGTTTACTGTGTCAACAATGAAGTCAATCTCAGGTGTGGAGCAGGCATATCCTCCGGGCTGGTTTTCAATTTGTGCGGAATATACCCGACTTACGTCTTCGCTTTTTAAGTCATCAATCAGGCTTTTTAAAACATCGTCTGACAAATCGTATTCATATTTTTGCATTTTATTATTTTCATCCAGTCTGGCCACTCTGTCCCCGTCATGACTAATTTTCATCATGCGGCCAACACCCTCTAAGTCTCCCTTTTCCATAAGCTTTCCGAATATAAAGGATCTCCTGCATTCTGCTATTCCATACATTAATACGGAACGAATCTCATACTCTTTCGGCACTTTGTGGGTTTTCATAATCCTTTTTATATCATTGGCATATTCCGGGGAAATAATGCTTGATATTTTATCGGATGGAATCTTTTCCGGAATTTCAAGAAGCATTGAATATATTTTGCTGGGGGTGACGCCCAGGTTTTCAGGGTTAATGTCTCTGATATGACGAACCTTATCTTTATATTCCGGAAATTTGTCTTTAAACATCATAAACCCAAATTCATAAGACGCAACACGCTGATTAAACAAATCCCTGGCGTTTGTTGTCTTGTTGGCTTTGACAAATGAATTTGCTATTAACAGTTTGTAACCCTTTGGAAACTCAAAGGATCCTTTATATCTGAAAGGGAAGAAACCCAATGTTGCTATATAGCCTCTTTGACCGAATTTTATTGCGGCATGATCCCCTGCTCCTCCTCTCGAACCAACGAACCATTCGCCTTCCCCGCATAAATCCACAAACTTTTGCGGTTTAACATCCAGGTTATTTAACGCCACGGCAGCTTCGGCAGTTGCAACAACAATGGCTGATGAGCTTGAAAGCCCGGCTGCAACAGGAATATTGCCGTTAAACGCCATATCCATTCCTGTAAGCTTTCTGTCCTTGTAAAGATACTGAAGCCTTATGATCGGAGCTTTTACATAGTTCAGCCAGTCGCCCTGCTTTTCCAGGATCTTTTTGGATATTTCACTTGATTCCAAATAACCAAGCCAGTTATCCCAATTGACATTTTTAAAGTATTCTTCAATTGAAAACTTTCCTTCTTCATAATCGGAGCTTACATTTGTTACGTTTACTTGCGCCGGGTTAGGCGATGCAACACATATTACCTCTTTGTCAATTGAGATAACATTGACATTCCCTCCCCTGTGTTCCACATGGCGACCCATTAAATTAATCCGCCCCGGAGCTCTGGTTATTACCACTTTTTTATTTGCTCCGTACCTTTTGCGAAAGTGCTCCAGAACCTTTATATACTCAGCTCTTCTCTCTTCAATTCTTTCGGGATTGTCGCCATATATATCAGTTAAGATATTATGCAAAGAATCGGGCATTTCCTTAAACAGGGCAATCCATTCATCAACCGGCTTATATTCACTCTTTTTTAAGCTCAACTGATCTTTTGAGCCTGTCAGGATTTCTTCAACCTGCAGTAATTCAACCACATTGTTATATGTTAATATGCTTTCTTGTTCCTTAACAACAATGACAGACGTTTTATATTCCCTTGAACTGCAGATGCTGTTGATAGCTTCTGTTAAATATTCTTCTCTGTCTGCATTTTGGGTTGTCATTTTTGAAAGACCAAATTTGAATGCATCGGTTTTAAAAATATATATGGCAGAGTTTACATATTGAGCCTTTTCCAGAAACCCAGGTTCATAAGTCCTACCACCAAGCTTAATGGCTGCGTTTTCCTTAAGCAATAAAATGGCTTTTTCTGTTTCGCCGTTACATATTTGCTCCATTATATTTTCTAGCTGCTTAATTATTTTTTCCCGTTTTCTTTCGGAGGATATAATGTTTTTTGAAATTTCCTTTATGTTTTCCCGCGGATCAATGTCACGATAAGCACCGGTTTGAAGCTGGTTTAAAATGCGATTATATAATTTGGCCTTTTCAATATCCAGGCTTTCCACAATACCGCATACTTTCCCATCATCAATAACCACATGTCCGCCTGCCGGGTTAAACTCCCTGGGCCCTGCGACAAAAGCCAAATCCAAATCATTTTCATAGAATTCCGACATAAGGCGTTCAATCACCCGGTGTTCAATTATTTTATCCCCCATGGTAACCATTATTGCTCCCTGAGGATCATAGGCTTCGATGGATTCAAAACCGATCCTTGCCGCATTGCCTGTGCCAAGAGCTTCTTTCTGGAAAGCGTAGTTTATACCGTCATACGTTGAGGAGATTACGGACATCACCTGTTCTGCCATGGTCCCGACAACCACGGTAAACCTGGTTAACCCAGCAGCCTTATATCTTTCCATGGAATGCAATATAGCCGGTTTTCCGCCAATAGGGAAACACACTTTGTGGGTGTCTTTGGATTGCATCCTCGTTCCTCTGCCTGCGCAGAGGATTATACATGTAACAGGTTTGATGCCGTTTTTTATTATCATTTTGATTCCCCCAACTTTCCTTCGGTATAAACTATAATTTAAACTTATCTTATATGTATTGTTTAGTTTTTTATGCATATCTATTCGCTTTGGATGTAAATAAGTTCTTGGATTGTTTCACATTTATATATTTTCCAAATACCACCTAATCGCAACCTTAATTCCTTGCTCAAAGCTCCACTCGGGTTCATATCCCAAAAGATCTCTTGCTTTACTTATATCAGCATGGCTATGTTTGATATCTCCACGCCTTTCTTCACCGAAAATTGGTTCTATATTTTTTTCTAATACTTTGCACAGTAAATAATAAATATCAATTAGGAATACTTCACCTCCATAAGCTATGTTAAAAGATTGTCCTGCTACCTCTGGTTTTGCTAAACAAGCTTTAATGTTAGCTTCTATTACGTTTTCTATATATGTAAAATCTCTTGACTGATTTCCATCTCCATGAATGGTAGGTCTTTCGTTATTCATAAGTTGTTTGATAAACTTGGGAATAACTGCAGCATAAATTCCATCCGGATTCTGTCTCCTGCCAAATACATTAAAATACCTCAAACCATAGGTATTCAAACCATATAACTCTTTATAAAGTCTTCCGTACTCTTCATTAACCCTTTTTGTCAGTGCATAAGGGGAAAGTAGTTTTCCCTCTTGTCCCTCTTTTTTGGGCAATATCGGGTGATCTCCGTATACTGATGAACTAGAGGCATAAACAAATTTCTTAACCTTTTGCCGCCTAGCTGCCTCCATCATATTAAGGGTACCCTTAATATTTATCTCTTCATATAATAAAGGCATCTCTATACTTCGAGGTACTGATCCCCAAGCCGCTTGATGTAGAACATAATCTACCCTGTCACAAGCCATCATACAGGTTTCCAAATTGCGTATGTCACCTTCAATTAATCTAAAATTTTTATTATCAAGAAATTCCTCAATGTTTTCTCTTTTTCCGGTGGAGAAATTATCTAAACATACTACTTTAAAACCCATATTCAATATAGCTTCACAAAGGTTAGATCCAATAAAACCAGCACCTCCAGTTACCAGGAAAATACTATCCCGAGCAAATTTTAAATGTTTATAACCCATTCTAAAGCCTCCAGTATAAATAATTTAATTCTTCTGCTTCTTTTATGTCAAAAATACCTTTTACATCGATAAGAACAGTTTTAGAGCTGTCACATTTAGAGGCTACAGATACTTCTCCATTATGGGTTTGATTGGTGTCTGTCCGATACCAATTCTTAATTATACGAAGTTTCAGATCAGCAAATTCTTTGTGTGCTACGGCAAAAATTACTGCGTCTACTCCTTTTATATCCTCAATCTTCCCTAATTTAATTCCATATTCTCTTTCAACTTCTCTTACATCAGCTACTGGATCTATTACCTGAATATTTACTCCATATTCATTTAACTCTTTTATAATATCAATAACCCTGGAATTTCTGCAATCCGGACAATTTTCTTTAAAAGTAATACCAAGGATAGCTATATGTGCTCCTTTAATAGGTTTATTTGCCTGAATCATCTTTTTTACAGTATTTTCTGCTACATATTTACCCATATCATCATTTATACGCCTACCGGACAAAATTATCTGAGAATGGTAACCAATCTGCTCAGCTTTGTAAGTTAGATAATATGGGTCAACCCCTATACAATGACCGCCAACCAATCCAGGGGAGAAATCTAGGAAATTCCATTTAGTTTTAGCTGCTTTCAATACAGCCTTAGTGTCAATTCCAATTTTATTGAAAATAATGGACAGCTCATTCATAAAAGCTATGTTAATATCTCTTTGGGAGTTCTCGATAACCTTAGCTGCTTCGGCAACCATTATTGATTCTGCTCTATACACACCGGCTTTTACCACAAGTTCATAGACTTTGGCAATAACATCTAAAGATTCTTCATCCATACCAGAGACGACTTTTACGATAGTCTCAAGTCTATGTATTTTATCACCAGGATTAATTCTTTCCGGAGAGTAACCTACTTTAAAATCCACTCCACACTTCAATCCAGATTCTTTCTCCAATATGGGAACACATATATCCTCTGTTACTCCGGGGTATACTGTTGATTCATAAACAACAATTGAACCTCTGCAAAGATTGCGCCCTAAAATGGTGCTTGCTCCGGTAACTGGAGATAAGTCAGGTGTATGATCCGCATTTACTGGAGTTGGAACAGCTACTATGTGAAACTTTGCTTCTCTTAGTCTTGTTTCGTCAGAAGTAAAATCCACCATACAAGCAGCTATGGCCTCATTTCCTACTTCTTTCGTAGGGTCTATACCATTTTTATATAAATTAATCTTTTCTTTGCTTATGTCAAAACCTATAACATCTGCTCTTTTTGAAAATGATACAGCTATAGGTAATCCCACGTAGCCAAGTCCTATCAAACTGATTTTTTCTTTTCTGTTTACGATTCCATTATAAAGATCGTCAAAACTCATTTTAATTACTCTCCTCCATATAAATCATTTTATTGATTATAATTAATTACATTTGCCATCATAAAACTAAAAACTTCTCTAGACTAACCACCAATATGAAAGTTATAAACTTATATGCAATTGATTAAGATTACAATGTATTATAAATCTCCAAAGTGACTGGTGATTTATGGGATAAATCAAAACATAAACTTAAAGCCACTCGTTTCGATCTTTTTAAGGATCGGATTAGCCTTATCTTTCTCACTCAGCTTTACTTTTTCTATTCCATCCAACGGCCATTTAATTCCAATATCAGGATCATCCCATGCAAGTCCACCTTCATCGTTTGGGTGGTAATAATCTGTGCATTTATATGCAAACACAGCCTCATCGGAGAGAACTAAAAATCCATGTGCAAAGCCCTTTGGTATGAAAAACTGAAGAAAATTGGTATCTGTAAGAATAATACCATAATAAGAGCCATAGGTGGGACTGTTTTTGCGTAAATCAACTGCTACATCATAAACAGCTCCCTGAATTACACGCACCAGCTTGCCTTGCGGATAATTTTTCTGAAAATGCAAACCTCGAAGAACACCCTTATAAGATTTACTCTGGTTATCCTGAACAAATGTCAGGAAAAGGCCAGCCTCTTCCATTTCTTTTTGATTATATGTTTCTACAAAATAACCACGTGAATCTCTATGCACTGTCGGTTTTATAACTGCTAAACCTTCTATGCCATTAGGATTCTTTATTACTTCTATTTGAGACATTATCGTCAACTCCTCATATAATAATAGTATTGGCTATTATCTCAGTTTCCATTTTCCCTTTGTTATACCCATTACTACTATATCTATAAACTTATCTCCCCGAAGATAATCTTCCTTAAGAATTCCTTCTATTTCAAACCCGGCTTTTTTGTATGCCTTTATTCCAGCTATGTTATCAGACATTACATAGAGATATATACGGTTTAAATTTAACTCTGAAAATCCTATTTCAAGAATCTGTTTAGTTGCTTCTTGGGCATAGCCTTTTCCCCTATAAGACTCTTCACCGATAAAAATGCCAAATTCGCCTTTTTTATTTTTCCTATCAATATTCTTGATGATCACGGTGCCAACATCAGTGCATGTGTTATCTTCCGAAATAACAATAATATATTGATCACAGAGTCCGGATTCAACCTTATTCTTCAGCCAATCCAAATGTTGCTCTGCACTTAGTTCAGATTGAGTAAAAAGATTCATCTTTACTGATTCTGAATTTCTCCACCGTACAATGTTTGCTGTATCTAACTCATTGATTTTTCTTAAAACTACTTTACTCATTTTAAAAACCCATTTACAGCATCAATAATACTATACACTTCATCATCGGTCAGCCACATATGAAGTGGCATACTAATGAGGTGCTGACTTATTACATGAGCATGCGGGCAAGTACCCTTGGCATAGTGATACATACTATACTCCGTATTATCACGATAGTGCACACCGCAGTTGATTCCTCTCTGTGACAGGTAATCCAACAATGCTTCCCTGTCAGGAACAACCAGTTCATACAGATGAAAAGAACATTCATCAGCATAATTCGCAGGAATTATTTGTATATTTTTATTATCTTTAAAACCCCTATTGTACCTTTCAACAATCTGACGTCTTCTTGCATTCTCTTCATCCAGATACTTTAACTGAACTAGGGCAATCGCTGCCATAATGGCGTTACCATTATACTTATATCCAATATAATCAACATCATATTTCCAAGAATATGTGCCTTTGTTTGAGCGGGCGTATGTATCTTTGTTAATACCAAGCCAGGCAATTTGACGTGCCAATTTATCAAAACGCTCTTCTTTGAAGCAGATCATGCCACTATCGCCGGTAGGAAGGTTCTTTACTGCCTGAAATGAATATACGGCAACATCAACTCCATCCCATGTACCTGGACAAACTCCATTTACACGGGTGCCGGACATGTGGGCTGCATCAAGAATAAGTTTAAGATTATTCTTTCTGCAGATTTCAATTATTTTGTCAAGCCTGCCGACACGTCCACCGTATCCGACAAAAATTACCGCACGAGTTTTACCGTTGATTTTTTTTTCAACATCATCAGGGTCAATACAGAGGTATTCGTCAACATCGGCAAATGTAACATGCATATTTTCATAAAAGATGGCATGGTTTGTTGAAACAAAGGTTATAGGGGACGAAATGATTTCATCGCCATCACTCCAGCCATTCGCCATTTTTAAAATTTTTACTGCAAGGTGCAGACCTGCGGTATTGGAATTAATGAAATGGGCGTTAGGATGGCCTGTATATTTCTTCCATTCTTCTTCAAACTCTACTGTCTTGAATCCCATTCCTGTCCAACCCATTTCCAGACACACTTTCACTGCATCAAGACACTCATCTATATGGAACTTTGGCTTTAAAACTTGTATGGCCATTATTTTGATCTCCTTCCTGTCTTTAAATTTTTATTTTTTACATAACAAATCGTTATATTATATGTTCCCGTACATTTTTTCATAGTAATTTTGGTACTCTCCGCTGATAATAGTTTCCCACCACTCACGGTTATCCAAATACCATTGAACTGTCTTTTTAATTCCGTCAGCGAATTTTGTCTCAGGAAACCAGCCCAACTCATTATGAATCTTTGTAGCATCAATTGCGTATCTCAAATCATGACCTTTACGATCGGTTACAAATCTAATCAGAGTATATGGTTTTCCAAGAGCATCACAAATCATCTTTACAACATCTATGTTCCGCATCTCATTGCGGCCTCCAATGTTATAGACTTCACCGGCTCTGCCCTTGTGTATGATTAAATCTATAGCCTTACAGTGATCTTCTACATAAAGCCAATCACGGACATTTATACCTTCTCCATAAACAGGTAATGGTTTGTCACTCAGAGCATTTATAATCATCAACGGGATTAACTTCTCCGGAAAGTGATACGGCCCATAGTTGTTTGAACAGCGGCTGATGGTTACAGGCAAACCATAAGTTCTGTGATAGGCAAGAACCAAAAGGTCGGCTGCTGCCTTGGAACTTGAGTATGGAGAGCTTGTACGAATTGGCGTCTCTTCAGTAAATAACAAATCAGGACGGTCAAGGGGAAGATCACCATAAACCTCGTCAGTTGATACCTGATGATATCTGATTATACCATATTCCCTGCAAGCATCCATTATTGTGGCAGTACCTATAATATTTGTTTTGAGAAACAGGCATGGATTCTCGATACTTCTATCCACATGGCTCTCAGCTGCAAAATTTACTACGATGTCTGGATGTTCTTCCTCAAAAAGATTATATACAGCCTTACGGTCACAAATATCTGCCCTTACGAATCTGAACCGTGGGTTGTCCATTACCGAAGCCAGAGTAGAAAAATTTCCCGCATAAGTAAGTTTATCAAGACATATTATCCTATAATCAGGATATCTCTTAAGCATATAGAATATAAAGTTGGAACCAATGAATCCGGCACCACCGGTAACTATAACAGTCATCTTACACCTCCTCAGTATATGAATTTTCCTGTAGCAACATTCCTTAAGTGTTGTCCATATGGCGATTTTCCATAACGATCAACGGATTCAAGCAATTTATCTTTCGATATCCAGCCACGTATGTATGCAATCTCTTCCGGTGCTGAGATGACTACTCCCTGCCGGTTTTGAATCATCTGAACAAATACGGAGGCATCTGTTAAACTGTCCATTGTTCCTGCATCGATCCATGTAAAGCCGCGTCCCAGGATCTGTGCTTTAAGTATCCCATCCTTAAGGTACATTTCATTGAGTGATGTAATCTCTAGCTCCCCCCTTGCACTGGGTTTTACAATTTTTGCTCTTTTACTCACGCCCTTTGGATAGAAGTAGAGGCCGGTAATGCAATAGTTTGATTTCGGCTGCTTTGGCTTTTCTTCAACGCTTATAACATTGCCTGAATCATCAATTTCCATAATGCCAAATCGTTCAGGATCTTTGACGTAGTAACCGAAGACTGTGGCATAACCTTTTTCTGCATTATTAACAGCAATTATTAATCTTTCAGTTAAACTGCCACCATAGAAAATGTTATCCCCCAAACACATGGCAACGGTATCATCATCGATGAATTCCTCACCAAGAATAAATGCCTGTGCCAATCCGTCAGGATTTGGCTGGATCTTATATGATAAGTTTATACCAAAGTCCGAACCGTCTCTAAGAAGCCTCTCAAAATTCGGTAAGTCTGTTGGAGTAGATATAATAAGAATATCCTTGATTCCAGCGAGCATGAGAGTAGACAATGGATAATAAATCATTGGTTTGTCATAAATTGGCAATAACTGTTTACAGGTAACCATAGTTAATGGATATAGCCGGGTTCCGGCTCCTCCAGCTAGAATAATTCCTTTCATGATCTTCCTCCTATTAAATTAACTCTCACCCTCACGTTTTCTAAAATAATTCTGTATGAATTCAAGTCTTTTGTATGGTGATAAACAGCCATCATATTCAAATTGTTCTTCATTATTGATTAAAAACTCTATATTTATATCGGAAGGCTTATCAAAAATATACATTTGATTTTTATTATAAAATCTCTCTTGTTCAAGTGCCTTATTACTTGTAAGTAATTTTTTACCATATGCGATTGCTTCCATGACACGTAATGAACTGCCAGTTTGGTTTGATTGAGTTACTTCCAATATACATTTTGTTTTACAGACTCTTTTTATGACCTCTTCATATGATAACCGTTTGTTATATTGAATACATGAATTCTTTCTGATTTTGGATTTATGAACATCAACCACATGAAAATCACATTTTAAACCATGGTCTGTCAGCAAATCATATATCTCATGAATAATATCAATTCTACCTTTATCACTGCCAACAAAAAAAACATCTGAATCAGGCACATCTGACAAATCCAGATCATTTCTTTTGCTGTAAACACCACTATAATAAGTCCAGCCGAATTCTTTACAATCTGATAAATCAAATGACAGTATCAAGTCATAATATTTCTTAATTAGCTCAATGTATTTACTATCGATTTTTTTGGTAGGATTAGTAAAATCAAAAACTAACTTAGCATTTGGATATTCCTTTTTTATATATTTTAAATACTCCGGACTGTAACCCAATCTATTCCCCTCAATAAACAAAAAATAAATCTCTTTATAATTTTTAATTTTTTCATTGTCGAGATAGCATTTAAACCATATTTTTTGTAGCGGAATTCTGAAATATTTATTGGTTCGTATTGCTGTGTGAAGTCTGTTTGCCATAGCTAATAATTTATTATTAATCTTTTTATCAAAAATAACATTTGTATAATTCTGCAGTTCCTCTGTATGAACCCATGCATAATCTGAATGCTTTGTGAATACTACAAATAACGGATCCATTAATCTATCTCCTTATCAAAGACTCTATATATCTGAAAGTATTTAAAAGGGATTTTCTGTCGAATATTAAAGAAATTATAAAGATTAACAAAATATTTATTAGTGCGGAACACACCGCATCAAAAAACCATGTACCAATGTCATTAGCCGAGCTGGGAGCAATAATGCTTGCCATTACAGCTATGCACATTGCCATTAAAGAAACGAACACATGACGTTTTGTATTATCAACTTTAAATAGTGGCAACTCCCTCTTAATAACAAAATGCTGATAAATTGCATTAGTAAAGTAAAAGGTTATAGGTCCTACCAGAATAAAAGACATGTTTATCCTACCGAGAACTATTGAAATTAACAAGGAAAATATTGCAGATAAAAGGGGCTGCAGCCATGTTTCCTTAAAAAGTCCATTTGTTGAGACAACAATGTTATATGGAATTCTATAAGTATTAATAATACCATATCCAATGATTATAACTGATAATAATTGATTCACATACTGTGCATCAATTATGCCGCTTGTGTAAATTCTTACAAATGGCAATATTAAATAAGCTGCGCACATATATAAAAATGTATTGAGCATGAAAAATACATATTGAAATATGTCAAACACATGATTTATTTTGTTATAATCACCTTCAGCCACCAAATTACCGTAACTCGGAGCGAAAGAACCATAAATCGCCTGTGCCAGCATGGTCAACAAACGAATCACCATCCAATAAACACCCAGAATACTTGCTGCCTCAAGGCCATATAGGAAAGAGAATAATATAGTTATAGAGGATGCAACTACACTATGGGAGATTTCATTTGCAAGAGAATAATTTCTTCCCTTTATTTTAGAATCTGCTTCTTTCTTGGAAGTATCTATCAAATTGGTATATCGTTTTTTATAGTTAAATTGCATAAATATAATTTTTATAAAACAACCAAATAGTAACCATACAAACATATAAATGAAGTGCAAATCCAACAATACCGTTACAAATAACAAAACATAATAAATGGTCTGTTCTATTATCAGCCCTATTGAGACAATATGTTTTTGTTGGTCAGCACTGAAAATGATTCTAAATTTAGAAGTAAAAAGCAAATCCAAAGCGTTTTTTAATCCGACAATTAAAAATGCAATAAAAATTAATCCTTTATCTATTTTACTTTCCAGTACCAATGCTGTGATTAAGGCACCTATAAGTACTAATAATAAAAAAATTACAGTAATTCTCTTAAAGAACTTGACGGATGAAGACAGTTTTAGCGATATTTCTTCATAATTTTTTTCTGCTATTGGCTTATATAATGAGTATACTGATGTTGTTACAGCACCGGCCTGCAATAAAGCCATAATTGATACAATTTGCATTATTGTAGATTGTAGCCCGTTAACTTCGGATCCATATGTAAGTATTATATACCTTGGTGCTAAAAAGCCTAAAAGGATAACTGTAAACTCATATGCTAATTCCCATGATGTATTTCTTAAAACATTTTTTATTCTCATTATTAATTTAACTCCGTAAGTACTGCATTTTTTATTAAATCCAGTCAAATTTCTTTTTCAAAAACTTTAACAATAATTTCAGGAAAATTAACTGTATTACAACGTTTATTACAAGAATTTGTGTTAAAAATCTATCAGCAATGCAGCTCAAAGTCGGTGCGAAAATAAACCAGGAAAAAGTTATTACTACAAAGGGATCATGATTATAATACATTATTTTCTTAAATAATCGGCCAAATACCATTCCCATTAGCAAAAATACCAGATAGTTTCCAATGTATCCAAAAGAACACACATATGCATAAATTGCTGTGTAAATATTCGTTGATCCATTTCGCCAAAAAACAAATTCAGCATTTGAACTCATAAAAGATGCATTTGTAAATCCTAACTTATTAGTAACCCGTAATATTCCTCCAAACAAGTTGGAAGCTGTGGTTATAATTCCGGCTTTACCATTTAATCCATAGTCAAGGGCAACGAGTGAACCTGCAGTATATTCGGAAATCTGTGACATTAACGTAACACCTATTCCTCTATGAGTTATATAACCTGATATTCTAAAAAAAATAAATACAACGATGCATGAAAGCATTAATATTTTTATCAGCTTTTTATTATTGCGTATACTCCACTTTTGTTTTATTGAATAAACTACTATCGTGCATACGGTCATATAGATAAGAATATAAATTATTCCAATCCTGTTCGTCGATAACAATTCGCATAGTAAGTGGATAATCGGTGTGATTAGCAAAATAAAATTGGCTCGTATTTTCTTTCCACTCACAATATTAGATATGAATAAATAAAATGAAACATATGATAGTGGAAGGATTAACTTTACAATCAAATCTTCAAGATTACTTCTGTCAACCGAAATATGTGTTACATAACTTCTTATGGCCGCTCCATAATTAAACATACCACTAATTCCATCTTTATTACCAACCAATAAACTTATGTTATAAAAGTACTTTATTTGGAGCATAAATGCTATAAGTGAATAAAGTATTGATATTAAAACCAGTGCTTTGTTTTTTTTAATATTGAAACAAACTATTTTGTAAGTATTTCGCTTTTCTTTAAATGAATTGCATTCTAACTCTGACCTGTAATTATTGAACAATATAATTGTTCTTCCCATGATGTCTCCAATTAAAAAAGTAAGAATACTTGTCGCTATAATAAGCACAGTTTTTCCTGAAAGGTAATACCCCCAGTTGCTTTCATTTGATATTAGTATTATCGTACAAATAGCAAAGCCGCCTATAATCATAATTGGAGGAGAAAAAATTCGCTTGGAATAAGATAAATAAGTCAATCCAGCAAGAAACAACAACAGAGTTAGCAAAAATATGTTCATTTCAAATATTCTTCCTTATCCAGTACTAATGAATAATATTAAAGACTTAATTTTTTAATCATCAATCAATATAATTTGTTCAATTTCTTTAAACACTTCTGTATTTTTAACACTTAGATAATATGCATTTTAACGATGGTTATTTTTGGGGAGTTTCCAAGTCTTTTATTTTTTTTGCTGGTATCCCACCATACATTGAATAATCCTCCGTGTCCCTATTTACAACAGAATTTGCACATATCAGATTTCCTAACCCAACATTTGTTCCTAAAGTTATAACCGAATGACTAGCCAACCAAGAACCTTTTCCAATTCGAACAGGGGCGACTATCGTTCCATTATTCGAAACAACCCCATCCACGAAAGGATGCTCTGTCGAAGCTACAACACAAAAAGGTCCAATAATTACATTATCCTCAATATATACTTTTCCTGTACCGTTAATCCACGAATTATGCGCAAGGTATACATTATCTCCAAGACAAATCTGATCAATTCTATTAGCAATTACACCTGACGCAATCTGAAGATTTTTCCCCGCACTTTTAAAGAAAGGGCGCATTAAGAAACCACGTATTCTATTTGCAGGATCCGAGTTTGGTAAAAGACCAACTAATATTTGTATTAGCCTTATCGGTATACTATATAAAAAAAATCTTTTCCATCTTCCTCCATCAACTGTATACTCTAACTTTTCTTGCCTAAACAAAAGTCTTGAATAAAATGATAAATCTCTTCCACATGGTGTTCAATTGTGTTCATATTTGCAGTTTTATAACCATTTTTAATAATTTTTAAGTAAAGATCTCTGTCATCTCTAAGTCGAATTATGGCTTCCGCTATTTTTTCAGCGCTCTTAATGGGAACCAGCAAACCATTTTCCAAATTAGTTACTGTAAAAGGAATCCCGCCTGTTTCTGTTGCAACAACTGCTGCTCCACAGCTCATTGCTTCCAGCAATACTCTTGGTGTTCCCTCTGAAATAGATGGTAATACAAAAATATCTGCGTTTTTATATTCTGAAAACAGGGTATCTCCTACTGGTATATACCCGCAGAACTTAACACATTCATCAAGATGCATGGCGTGTACTAAATCCTCAAGTTCTTTTCTCTTATCGCCATCACCGACTATTGACAGTTTGCATATAATATTGTTGCGTTTAATCAAATCAACAGCTTTTATTAAATACTCTAAACCTTTTTCGTGTCTTAAGTATCCTACATATAATAAATTTATGCATTCTTTAATATCCCTTGGCTCTCTTTGAATTATTTCATTTTTGTAAAAAGTGCTTGTTCTAATCTCTTTTATATACGGATTATATTCTGAATATAGTCTTCGTAATCCATTACCATTAACTAAAGTTGGCGTTTCCTTAATTATTCGCTTCACTTGCCAAGCATTGTATTTTGCATACGCAATTGCAATCATTCGTAAAATGCCTTTATACTTTGTTCCTTTTTTTACAACTATTTCAGAATCACCAACCAAGTGATAACAAACCGGTAAACACTTGCGGTTTGCTATTTTTGTTAACAGCTTAAAAAAAGGTGTTGGCCATCTTATATATATTGTTGAATTCCAATACTTTGAATATTTTCTTAAGGCATCTGTAATATCTCTTTTCTTCCTCAATGCATCTACTACCCCATCATAATATGGCAGTTCTTGCATGATGATATTGTTGCTAGTTAAACAATAGTCTGTTTCCTCACATTCATCCTTTAACCTTGTAGGAAGAACCAGATATATACGATCATAATAATTTGACAGTTCATCTACGTATCTGCCGAAAGCTCCATTTAAATAGTATTTATTATTTATTTTTGTTGTCACCGTGCCGTAGTAAATAACAAGTTCATTTATGTTCATAAAAAATATACCACCTATAAAAATCTCTTTTTTAAAGCGTAAATACAGTACTTGAAAACGTTCAACGAAGCTTTGATTTTAGGTATCCTCTCATTTCTCGTCTGTATTTCCCACACATCTCGAATATTTTGAAATTTATTCTTCGATAAAGAACTCGGTCGTCTCCTAACATGAACTAAAGCCTCATCTATTCCAAACGCATCATATTCTCGCAACAGTTTCAGCCACAATGCGTAGTCCTGGCCTGTCCTTCTTAATGGAATTTCAATATTTCCAATTATGGTTGCATCCAGAATAACAGTAGGCGTTGATATCACTGTCTTTGTCAGTTGGTCTTTGTAAACGATATGCTCTTTAATTTTAATTTTATCTTTTATCTGTTGCCCATAAGCGTCAATCATGTCATAAGCAGTAAAACCAAAACATGCTTTCTTTTCTCTCAAATGACTTATTTGTTTTTCAATTTTTGTTTTATCCCATACATCATCGCTATCAAGAAACGCTATATATTGCCCTCGTGAATACCGGATACCGGTATTTCTGGAAACAGCGGCCCCTTGATTTGTTTCATTACGTATATACTTAATGTTATTATTATTTGACATATATCTGTTAATAATTTCTGTTGATGAATCCGTTGAGCAATCATCAACTATTACAATTTCAATATCTTTATACGTTTGACCTAATGCTGAATCTAACGTTTCAGCCAGGTATTTTTCAGCATTATAGACAGGAATTATTACAGATACAAGATCAGACTCACGAGTTTTCATTTTTAACCCTCAACTATAATATCAAGCCAACTATTATTGAAGCTGCTCTGACCTCTGACAATTTTGAGATACACATTGCGAAATCTATTGGTAATCTCTCCGCATTCACCAGAACCCACAATATGCTTGTCCACGCTTAAGACAGGCTTAATCTCCATTGCAGAACCGCAAAGAAATATCTCGTCGCACATATAAAGCTCGGTTCTGTCTATTGTTCTCTCTTTAACAACAATCCCCATTTTATGTGCTATTTTTATCACTGTATCTCTGGTAATGCTCTCAAGCACACTATCTGTGATTAGTGGTGTGGCCAGTTTCCCATCTCTAACTATGAACAGGCAAGAACCAGGCCCTTCAGAAACCTTACCACGGCTGTTTAATATTATTGTTGTGTCATATCCATTTCTCAATGCCTCCAACTGAGCCATGCGACTGTTAATGTAGTTCGCACCGCACTTGATACGAGGTGAAAGGCTGATATCATCAATCCTTTGCCAGGAGCTTATACAACAATTCAAGCCTTCCTTATTGTATTCTGCAGAAGTTCTCTTTCTGGGAATAGGTGCTATAAACATGCCAACAGGATTCTTCGAACTCCAGGAGCCAAAGCCGTCTACAAATAACGTCTGACGTACCGATATGTCTTCATGATATTCATTTGCGTTTACAACTTCTATCAATGCACGCTTCATTTCTTCAGGACTGTATGGACATTCTATCTCTAATAGTTTTGCTGACTGTTGTAAACGCTTATAGTGAGCATCAAGACGAAATGCATAGAGTTTCTGCTGTTCCTCATTCCAATAACATGGGATCCCTTCGAATACATTCAAGCCAAACTGTGATGTTGGAGAAAGTACGTTAATCTTTGCATCTTTAACATGAACAATTTCACCGTTCAGCCAAATTAATCTATCTTCAACACTGTATTTTGCCATAACTTAATACCTTCCCTTTTTTATAATAATAATTTACTTGCTTATCAATTACTCATTTTTTTTAGTCTGTTTAACATAAGCAAGGTCTTCTTCTTCCATCATATGGGCAATTCTTATAATCTCTTTTTCCGCCTCTTCTGCAGCCTTTACATCATCCAGTGTTTCGTCGATTTTGTTTTCTATTATATCCTTATGCTTAAACAAACAACCTACTGTTTTAAATAGGATTACTATATCAATCCATATACTCTGCTTTTGTAACTTTTCTATATATTGATTGTCGTAATTAACCTTATTATCCCAAGTAATCTTATTACGTCCCACCACTTGTGCCAAACCGGTCATACCTGGCTTAACCCTAAAGCGCTTTTTATACCGCCTATTCATTGAAGTAAAATCACCAAGTTCATTTATTACCGGAGGTCGTGGCCCTACCAGCGACATATTTCCAATAAATACATTGATTAACTGTGCCAGTTCGTCAATACTTGATTTTCTCAATAGGTTACCCACTCTAGTGATTCTTGGATCACCAGCAAAGCTATAAAGTCCTGTTTCCATTTTCTCCGCATTCTGGCACATCGTACGAAACTTAAACATATTATATTCCTTACCATACAAGCCGAGCCTTCTCTGCTTGAAGAAAACAGAGCCAGGCGAGTCGAGTTTTATGGCAATAGATACTACTAAGAACAGCGGGGATAGTATAATTAAACCTACCGCTGAACCTAATAAATCAATAATACGCTTTAAAGTTAACGTGAACATCATAAATATGGTACGGTTTTTTTTGTATTCAATATAAATAGGATCCAGTGCAGAATCTGTCCTTGAATCTAATGGTATTTGCATTGTGTTTAATTTTAATTGCATATCATTTTCTGCAATTCTCATTTCACAAACCTCCATTAATCTTACAATGTCATCTCCGCATAATCTTCATAGATTGATATGTTTCCTGCACCTCATAAATTACTAAAACTTATATGTATTGAACAAATCATCGAAAGTTTCTGTCCTCTTTATCACTTTTACTTCATCACCATCAATATCTAATACGGGGAAATTAGGTAAAATAAATGGTGGTTTAAGCACTATTGAATAAGATCCAACGTTATCAAACATTACCATATCGTTCTGTGCAAGAGAACCGGTATAGTGGCGGTAAAGATAATCTGACTCAATACAGGTGAAACCTCCAAAATCAAGATTTGTATATTCTTTTATCTCACCACCCATATGAAATACAGATATTGGAGGATTCTTCGTATTCAGTGTGGGATTGATATTATAAATGCTACCAAGCAATGTTGCAATGGCCTTTCCACGCACTTCCTTTATATTAACAACTTTTGAAATAAATGACATACAATCTCCTACGAGCGCACTGCCAGGTTCTATTAACAGAAGAGGTTGCTGGTTATATGATAACTCTCCGTAGCGGTCTGCAAATAACGATGCTGCAGCTTTAGCATAATCAGTATAAGTCGGAATATAACAACCGAACTGCTCCTTCAGAGAATCTGCCATCTTTCCATACATACCTCCGCCAAGGTCAATGTGTTCAGGTACTATACCTAGTTTATCCAATAGTTTTAACATTCCTCTGACACGAGAGTACCAGGTCTCGAGTACACGAGTTGCGAAGTGACACTGCATACCAGTAAAATGAATATTAGAGGTAGTACTTAAAAACTCATACACTCGTTGAAAATCCTTTGATTCAATATCAAAACCAAATCGTGATGTGACTCCATCATTAATATCAAAATTACATCGAATCCCGACTTTTAGAGTCTTTTCAGGGTTTTGTTCAGCAATCCCCTTAATCATCTCAATCTCATAAGCAGAGTCGATATTGACAATACCACCAGCCAGAAGCAGTTCCTGAACCTTTTCGGCATTTTTATATGGGCCGTTCCAGATAATTTTTTCTGGTAAAACACCAATACGCAAGGCAATTTCATACTCCATGCCGGAAACAACCTCTGCATATCCTCCAAGGCGATTTATGATTTTACAAAGTTCAGGTATGTAATTTGTTTTATAAGAATACGCTATATTAAACTTCGGGTAAATATCTGTAAATGCTTTTTTTAGTTCAATAAAATTTTGTTCAAATCGCTTAGAATGTAATAAATAGAATGCATCACCATATTGCTTACTCAATTCGGCAATAATATCTGAACTAAGTTTCATTTCTTTATCCTCTCTTATTTTTTATTTCTTTGCTTATGGAATAAACTATTTCCTGAACTTTTTTATGCATTTTAATGAAATATAAATCATCTTGTTGTACTAGCATAGTCTCATAATCTCTTAATTTCTTTACTCCAGTTGAGAATACATTTTTCAGTTCCACTTCTTCTTTGCTCAACCAAGTATTACAGAACGTACGTGAAAGAATAACCATAGAAGAACCAAGACGATAATGCTCTGCAAGAACATATTCAGCAGGAAGAAGCCCCTCACCCAATTTAGCAACACCACCGAAGCCAAAAGGAATATCGGCTGAACGTATAATTTCGCAGGCTTTATCTATTGTTCCATCAGCTACAAGTTCAAACATAAAATTCAAACCATACGCCAAATGTAAATCATTCAAGCCGATATGGATTTCATCAATTCCGGAAACCTTCACAATCTCATCCAAATTCTCAATGGCTTCTGCAGTTTCCACCAAGAGCATAACCTTAGCTCTACCACCAACAATATCTACAAAACGAAAAGCATCATCAACGGTTCTAAACATTGGTAACATAACCAAATCTGCTCCGCTGGTAATTACTTCATCTATTTCAACTCTTGAATTTTCATGTAGCGGATTGACTCTAACCATCAACTCTGAGTTTTTCACATAAGGACGCAGCATAGCTACGTCTGCGAGTTTGTGGTTTGACTTTACGCTATTCATTCCACGTTGACGTTCTTCTTTTCCCATATGTTCAAGATCTATCCAAATTCTATCAACACCACTTTGCTCAGCAATGGTAGCGACCATCGGAGAGTTTGTGATATACATTAATTTCAAAGGCATTATCAATTCTCCTTAAATCATATATATACTCTCAGAAGTTTCCA
Organism: Clostridiaceae bacterium; assembly: GCA_012727625.1. Taxonomy (GTDB): domain Bacteria; phylum Bacillota; class Clostridia; order DSM-8532; family DSM-8532; genus JAAYGP01. The sequence goes on along the minus strand of JAAYGP010000274.1, from coordinate 7,814 downwards.
ATATCCTCAATAAAACAATGAGCGTTAAATCCAAATTCTTAGTAATACAATGCAGTTACAGTTGGCTTTAAATCAAAAAAACAGTAAGCATTAACAGTGTAATTGAAGAATTCCTCGATATCATGGTAAAAGACATTGCAACAATTTCGTATCTAAGCGTCTCTTTCTTGTTTTTATTCTAATGGCCTTCACTTAATTAGTTATTTCTAATGTATATAGTAGTATTTTACCTGTTATTTCTCCTTTATATTTATTCTTTCAATAACACAGTCTGATTCGAGATATAATCTGAACTGATTACCATTTTCATTTGGCTCATTCTCAATCATCAGGTCTGCTGAATACTTTCCATCAACCTGAATTAAAGGTAGTGTATTTGGTGTTATTCCAACTACATAATATGCTATATTCTCTACAGGACTTTTAAACTTTACATCAATTTGATATGTCTTACCTTTTTCAAATTTAACATCAGGTTGGCTATAGATGAAGTTTCTTCCTGACGCTTTTATTCCCATACTATTATCAATTATTGAAACATTAATAAATGCTGTTTCATTAATTCCCCATTGATCTGGCATACCGTCCATATTTACATCTAAGTTAAGAATGCTATAATGTACAATTTTATTAATATCTTTAAGTTCATCTTTATCCCAATAATCATGCATAAATTGTAGTTTCTGTAATAAGGTGATCGTTTCTTCCTTGAAAACAAAGGGATTCATATTTCTTTTGTTTACTTCTATAACTTCACTAATTATATTCAATCCGGAATCGATATATTCTTTTGCACGATCATAGTCACCTTTATTAAAATTAGTACTCATCAGTTGAAAGTATACATCAACCTTTGAATGCCATAGAGATGGTTCAAAAGGAAATTGATCTATAGCAGTATTGAGATATTCTAACCCCTTTTCTGTTTGCCCTGTTTTAAAGTAAAAGCTTGCTATGTTACTTGCCAAGTTTAAATTGTTCGCTGCGTTTTTTTCAAGCTCATTTATACGTTTATTCACATCAGTAAACTGCTGCTGGAGTATAAGCACTTCACTTTCAGGCGTCTTTTCACCATTTTGCTCTAAGCTTTTTAGTGAATCATTTTTAATAAACAACAGTTCTGCCAAGCCTGTCTTTATATCCGGTCTTGCAGGTACCGGGTTATAGCCTGTAATATATTTCTCATTGAATCCATCAAAACTAATAGCTTTATAAATACTGTCTATCGCCTTTTGAATATTATTATTCTTTAAATGTCCGTAAGCATTCTGTGCGAAAGATGTTGCAATAAAAAAACTAAAAGAAAAACCAAGAGTTATAGCTGTACACAGTATTCCAGCAACAACCCCTGTCTTTGTTATAACATTTTTCTTGCTTTTTCGAACATTATTAAATATAAAGGGGGGCATTTCAGATGTCATTAACGTTTCTCTCATACTACTTCCAAATAAAGCAATAAGCTGCCAAAACAAAAAGAGCATAGATGCTTCAGAAAAATCAAAGTCAATAACTGAATGTAATAATAAAGCTGCTATAGCTACAATTACTGATGAATTTAAGAATCTTTCTGCTATTTTTGTATCATCATCTTTAATTCTATCCTCTTGATTATTCTGTTGCTTTTCTTTTTTATAATATTTGATATACGTATGAGCAATTACAATGATAAGACATAATAGCACTAATAGCCCCATGATGCCTGTTTCTATCCCTAATTGGAGTGGGAAATTATGTGCCTGGCTGCTCGCATAGTTATATGACTGGTATTGGCGATATAAATAGTTCCAAGCGCCGCCGCCACCACCTAAAAACCAGCGATCTTTGAATATCTCAAATCCATCTTTATAAAAAATAGCCCTCGTTAAAAGACTATTTTGAAACCATATGTTTTGAAACCTGTTAATAATACTATCCAGATTGTATTTATTTTTTAAAGCAATTTCTTTTAAAATTTTATTGGTTTCCGGATTAATAATCTTAATATTATTAACTTTAACACCTGTTCCGGCATAATAATTTGAGAAATAAATTGAAATTAGCTTACTGTCTTCAGGAGTAATGAATTTTATGCTTCTCTCTTCAACACCATTTGTTGCAGGTAATTCTTCTCTTAAAAGTTGTGGGCTTCCACCAAATAAAATATTACTATTGCTTTTACTAAATAACCTTATGAAGTATGCATATGGTTTTACCTCTTCCATCCATGCCTCAGCTTCATAGGATAAAATATATTCTTTGCCAGGCTTTAAGGCTACATCCTTTGAGACTGATTGAATCGTATCTTCCGCAGTTATCTCATGCTTCAGCTCAACAGGGACTGATTGGTTAATTAAATATATTCCTCCGGCTATAACCAATGCCGCTGAAACAGTAATCAATCCAGCATATATTTTCCAATTAATTTTTTGCAGTGCTGTCGCAATAAATCCTGAAACAATCCCAATTAAACCTGACAAAACAATGCCTGCCAATAACAGTCCGAACACCTTTATATTAAAGTTGTCACCAGAAAGATGTGGATTAATCATTAGAACAAATACCACAGTCGGTACTGATAACATTATAACATGTGTAACGGCTTTAATTCTGTTGCCTTTAGGAGCAGCTAAAAAGAAGATTAATAATGCAACCGGGAATAATAGTTGAGCTCCGCGGCTGTGTGTCAGTATAAAGGTTGTAAAGAGAATAAAGCTGCAAATCCCTGTTATAGCCTTTTGCCACCATTTTTTCTGAACAATCAACATGCCAATGGTAATAAAAAACACTGCCATTACATAGGAAGCAAGGGCATTTGGATATTGAAGAGTGGAATTTATTCTGTTTCCTACAAAAAGGCCAAAGAACATATCCCCTTTGTACCCGAATATGTTGAAAATTCTGTTAAGAACACCGACAAGCCTGCTACCATTGGCTGAATCAAGGCCAATTATGGACACACCCACAGCGGAGGCTATTATCATCCATAAAAACAAAAGCCTTGTCTTCAAATCATCTGCAAGCTCAGTAATCATATAAAATACCGCAAAATACATGCAGTACTTCAGCCATTCAATTATTGCAGAGCGGGTGTGTACTGCGTTGAATATTGATATGAAATATACAGCAACAAATGCCAGGGCAATATATTCAATTGGTGTTTTTAAGAAAGAAAAATCCCTTTTAAGCCATTTATATACTAAAAAAATTATGAATACTGCAAATACAAAAATTCCTGTAGGTAGTACATGCTTTTCAAAAAACAGTCCCTGCAGATATGGCGGATAGAAAATTATAAATGCCAATGCTGCAATAAGGAATGTTTTTATTTTGTTTAAAATATTATCATTATTAGCTGTCTTAATCTTCTTATTTTTTTGTTTTCCCATTTTAATCCCTTATCTTCTGAACGTCTTCAGTCTTGTTAGAACTATCTTCTGTCTTTACCTCGGTAATTTTCCAGTAATATCGCGCAAACACTATGAATACACCAAGTATAATCCCAGCTGCAAGTGCAATAGCCATGTTTTTTAATATGCTTACTCCTGATACCATCTCAGAAGGAATTACCTGTTTTATGCTTTCACCGTATTTATAAGAATAATAATCATCAAGGGTTTTGTTTGTAAGGTTGATCAAACTTAAAAGCTTTGTTTTTATAACTTCGATCATTTGATCAGCCTCCTGAGTTAGCGAAGTACTATTCGAACCCGTAGCCGCATTCAAACGTTCAATTTCTTTTTTATAATATTCAATCTCATGCTGAAGCCCCGTTGCTTCAACACTTGCTGTTATAGCGGTCTCAGCCAGGGTATTGTAGTATGATACGGGGTTTTCTGTCCTAAGCTCATTTCCTCCGCTGTTCGGAATGAGAACAAGATCCTCTTTCTTAAATTCTTCCATCAGTTTGCGGGCTTCCTCAGCTTCGCTGTTCTTCTTTGCTCTCTCCAGTTCCATACGCTTAACTCTGTATTCATAATCTTTAATTAGCTTATCACGATCCTTTGTAAGCGTGTTCGCGTTCACAATAGATTCAAGCTTGCTTGTGTCAACGGTTTTCAGTATTCCAAAGCTGCGGTTAAGGTCAGCAAAAGTGTAACTTGTTCCTGACGATCTGAAATTGGCATCTTCCTCGGTCTTTTCCACTAAAAACTCCATAATGCCATCTATTTGCGTGGAAATGACTTCCACAACATCAGGGTAATCATATGCTGTATAGTCAAGAGAGACAATAGCGTTTTCAATTGTTTTTACATCGGAATAAAGGGCATAGAAGTATTTCTTGTATTCATCTATAACAGCATCTATTAATGCTATTCCCTGGTTATATGAAAAAGCTTTGTTAACCTTATAGGAAATCTTAAATTCACTGGGGTAATAAACATATTCCTTGCCCTGCTTTATCATTGTTTCAGCCAGCTGTACAATTTCATTCGGCACAATAGGATTTATGTCTATATTTCTTCTTACTTCCTCAGGCTTAATACCTGTGCTGTTTAAGCCGGTTGCTTTCAAAGCTCTGTCAATAACATAAGGGGATGTCAGCTGTCTTATATCAAATTCTGTGCCATCGGGATTTTTGCCGTTCTCAATACCGGGGTAGTTAATCTCTATTATGGTAACAACACTTTGAGAACCGGGAATCATCAGGTACGTACCAACCCCTCCCAATACCAGCGCAATAATTGTTACCAGCGCTATTATCCATTTACCTTTCCATAGTGCTTCAATTATTTCCCTTAAAGAAATCTCTTCCATTCCAATACCCCTTTCGGCTGTTAACTTAAAACATTAATAATATTGTTGTAATTACTGAATTCCTTATCAAGATGGTCCGGACTCCAGGTAAGAATTATGTATTCTTCATCATTATACTGCAATAAGTTCTTGTTGTCATTTGTAAATATGAAATGTATATTCATGGATTTCAATTTTCCTGATATTATTTCAAAAAGCTCATCTTTCTCGCCCAGAAGGACGATTTGACAACCTTTGAAATCCTCCGTCACCTGTTCAATTTTTCTCTCAATTGATAAAATGCGATTGTATGATATAACAATATACTGATATGTAAGCCTCACCTTTTCCATTAAACCCTTGGGAGTGAGCATATATCTAATCGTCCTTGAATTGACGTGTTCGATCTTTAAAAGGCCTTTATGTATGAGCTTTTTCAGCAAAACATTGACAGACCCAAGTGACAGGCCTGTCCGTCTGGCAAGTTCTCTTTGTGTTATATTGTTTTTTTCGTCTACGCTTTTTAGGATTTCAAGTTCGTTTGTCATATCCTCACGTAAAGATTTTTGCTCTTTGTCCTTAGCTGAACAAGTTCATAAAAAATACAAAAAATGACACAGCTTCGCCATCAGACATTAAAACACCGGTTTGATTTCGCTTAAAACCGCTTAAAGAACTTTATGGTTTTGATTAGCAAATCTCCCGGAATTAATGCCTTTGTTGTATCATTTGACCTCGTTTATTTTACACCGGGCCGAAACACCGGGATAAAAAGAAACGATTTTGTTCAACTTCTGAACAAAATCGTATCAAAGTTTTTATCCATTGTCAATAAAATTGTTGTAAAGGGGTTTTTACGTTTTTGTTACATATTATAATTTACACTTTGTTCAAATATATCACTTACTCCTGTTTTTCAAGAATAAAGTCAACGTAGTTTGTGCCATCTCCGGTCACTTTATATACTGTGCCCGAAAAATCTTCCATTGCATTTATTCGCAGTGTGTATTGGACACCATAATCCAATTTATCGAACATCAATACCAAAGTTTTCGCATTAATGTATAGAACGCTTAATGGAAGTTTCTTTACGCTCATACCTTGATAATTATACTCCAGTGTATAGTTTGCCGGCTGGAGGTTTGTCAGTGTAAATGCCAATTCCTTATTAGTAACAAGCTTTATTGCATTTGTTGATATTGGCTTTACCTCTTCAAGAGATGGTGCAGCTTTCTCCACATCCGAGGCATGAAATCTTCTTCTTAACGTAGCACCAGCCTTATTCCCAAGATAGTCCTTAATATCAAAGCTTACTTTCAATTCATATTCTCTCTTTTCCTCCAAATCATTTTCATCAAAAAACATTGTAACCCTGTAAGGATGTATATTTCTGTCGTAACGAACACCCTTAGGATAAACAGTGGTTGTACCATTTCTTAATGTAATAGTGTAATAATCTATAATTTCAGCAGTACTCGGATCAAGCATATTGGAAAAATACACTTCCACAGTTTGCTTGTCTCTTGGTGTAATATCAACAATCTCAAGACTCTCATCATAACCGAAATCTGCCTCGAAAGAATATGTTCTTTCCGTTATAAATTCCTGTCTTGTAACATCATTAAGATTATTTATTGTAACGTAATATTTTGCGTATCTGTTCATACTTTCCTTCAATTGAAGATATACAACTTCACCGATTCTTAAGCCTTGGCTTTCCACAGTGACACTTTCAATGGCAATAGGTTTAAAATCTTTATCTGCAACATAATAATTATAAATCTGCTGCGCGAGGAATGGATTCACTTCCTTGTTAAAGCTAAGCAGTATTACATTATATTTATACGGCACAACCTCAAGTAGCATGAAACTATCTGATTGTCCGGAAACAGCTGAAAAAGCCATTTCGTCTCCATATCCATCATTAAGCTTTACACCATATGCGCTGGTCATACTGCCATCAATCTCAACCCTGTACTGTTCTCCCTCATTAAAGGTACCATTCTTTAATGTTAATTGAACGCAGTTATCTTCGGACGTGACAGTACGTACCAAAATCTGATCTCTTTCTCCTGAGGCAAAAATATAGTTGTTGTTAAATATATTGTAATATAAAGCATTCTCAACATTTAAATTAACAGGATGAGTATAGTATATTTTTATTGACCTTTCATTTAACGGTTCAATTTTCTGAATGCGGAAGAAGTCTGATTCTACGGTTTCTTTCATAAATCCGATAAAAGCACCATATATTTCATCTGCTATGTTTCCGTGTAAATCCTCAACTTCCCGAATTTCTATAGTATATTCCAGTCCAGGTGTTTGTTTTTCCGTTTTAAGTATTATATAGTCATCACTTGCTTCTTCTATTCCAAAAGCAAGTAATTTATTTTCATTGTTTGTCTGGTAAATCTTTATCTGTCCGAATGATTTTATTTCTTCATTAAACATAATAGTAACATTGTTATGATCAAAAACAAGCAATTCTTCTATCTCTGTAATTATTTCGTCTTCTATTATTTCTATAAGTCCCAGTTCCACCGCTTCTTCAGTTGTTATAATGTTTTCATCTATCAATCTATGAAAAAGTTCTTTCTCTGTGTTCTTAATTTTTAATAATAAAGCATTGTACATGATATTTACTGCGTCTCTACGCGTAAATTCAGTATTATCTTCCACTTTTGCTATGTATGATAAATCCGTTACCAACCCTTCTTCAAAAGCTTTTTTGTATATGTTCGCCCAGGTATAATCAATATTATTCTCATATCCAAGAACACCAAGGATAATTTTTAAAAAGCTCTTTTCTGTTATGAATTCATCGGGCAGATAATTACCGGAAGTATCTCCTGACAAAATGCCCTGTTCAGTGCAATATCCTACATAAGGCGCATACCACTGTGTTTCATCCACATCGGGGTATTTTGTTTTTCTGTAATTTGCCGAATCAACAAGGACATGCAATTCCTTTCCTAAAATTCTGACAGCGAGTGCAGAAGCCTCACTTCTGGTTAGTTTATCATTTAAACGATAGTCGCCGTATGTGCCTTTGAGTATCTTTAAATCGCTCTATAACTGTAGCTTTTCATTATCGGTTGCTA
>JAAYGP010000273.1 GCA_012727625.1 Clostridiaceae bacterium | reverse complement strand
TTTATGCCAGCATAAAGGAATGCAATCAAAAGACGCCCTGCTTTTATAACGATGCCCGGGAGATAGGGGTATTGTGGCGGAAAAAGTGGCTGATACTGCTCAATCTGGTTAAAATCATCCGGCAGCTTGTAAAATACGGTAACTTCTTTTAGAAGTTCATTTAAAAAGCCGCGGTAAAAGTTTTTATGCATCCTGTGGCGAAAAACCTTTATTGATGAATTTTTTGAGGTGTTTCTTGATGCATTCAGAATTATGAATAAGTAACGGATTTATGGTTATTTATCGGATAAGCCGTAAAACTCTATCCTTAAGGCGGCAGATATAAGGCAAATCTATTCTTGTGTTGTGTCTTTTTGAAAGGAAGGTATAAAGTCATGAATGTATTTGTGACAGGAGCATCCGGTTTTGTTGGAACCCATCTGGTTAAAGCTCTTTCTGAATTTAAGAATGTTGACAATATCTTCGCATTATACAGAAAAAAGGAACAAATTGCTTTTCTTCCAAAGGTTAACCCTGTTCTTGGCGAGTTAAGTTCTCTTACGGATTTAAAACTTGACGCAAGGATCGATATATTGGTACATTTGGCCGGCTACTTTAAAACCGAATCCAAAAAGCTTTGCGAGGTGGTAAATGTTCAGGGCACAAAAAGCGCAGTGACTTTATGCAAAAACAATAACATCCCCAAAATATTGTTTTTCAGCACCATTAACGTGGATTTGAAATCAAAGGGCAATTACGCAAAGTCAAAGCTTTTAGCCGAGGAAGAGGTAAAAAACAGTGGTCTTGAATATATGATATTAAGACCATCATTAATTTACAGCGGAAGATCGGGAAGCCTTGGCAGAATTATTTCCTCCGCTGAAAAGCTGCCTTTCGTTCCGGTTTTTGGAAGCGGGAAAGCGAAAGAGCAGCCAATACATATAGAAGAGCTTATTAATCTTACTCTTGCTGTAATCAATGACTTTAAACCGGGGAAAACTCTTTACGCCGCAGGATTAGAACCCATGTCCTTTAAGGAGCTTATTGCAATTATAGGCAAGGGTCTGAATAAAAAAACCAGGGTTTTTCCAATTCCGGCAAGGCCTGTTTACTGGCTTTTAAAACTGATTGAAAAGACTGGCCTAAGCCCCGGGATTTCCTCTGAGCAGGTGGCCCACATGAGTGAGGATCTCGCCGCGGATATGTCAGAAACCCTTGCCCTGTATCCGGTTGAACTAAAACCCTTTGAAGAGAGAATGGTCAATTTTTTGAATTCGAAGGAGCATATTACTATTCACACCCTGATACAGTAACTACTGATCAGATCAGATATTTTTCTGGTCTTGCTTTTTCATTGACTATGTATTTTGGATATGATAGATTATATACAAATGAATAGCTTGTGTAGTTGCACAAAAGTGCTGGTGTTTTAGGGCACCAAGGGAACGCGGATGAGATTTCCGGACTATCCCAGTAACCGTGAAGCGGACGAAATGGCAATTAAACCACTGTCTTATGATGGGAAGGCGCCAAAGTAGAATGAAGCAAAGTCGGGAGACCTGATTACACAATAATACCCCTGGGGTTGGGACTTAATATGCGCATTTCAGTGCGGATAATTGCAGGCTCTCCATCCTTGGGGAGCATTTTTTGTGCTCCATCTCAATCTATTCATTTGGAAAATTCCTTTGGCTGAAACTGATCATCAGCGCTTTGACGCTTAAAAGTTTTCGCCTGTCATTCATTCAGAAAAAATGTTTGGCTAAAGCCGAACACAGAAAAACTTAAAAAGAGGGATGGGGTATGAAGTACACAAAACCAGTTACTGTTTTACTTATGATTGCAATTCTTGCAGCTTTTATGACCGGCTGCGTAAATTCCGGAAAGCATGAAAATGCTGTAACCACAGCAGGGAATGAAACTTCCCTCAACACAGGAACCACATCTTCAACCGTTTCTGTTTCAGTGAATGAAAATGAAAAGTCACAAGGAACGCAAAGTACCGCTATAGTTGTTACGGATATGACCGGCCGTGAGGTGAAACTGGATGCTCCGGCTGAAAGGATTGTTGTACTTGATGCGGCAGATTGTGAAATACTGTATGCGATAGGAGCAGGAGATAAGGTTGTTGGCCGTGGTGAATACTGCAATTATCCTGAGGAGGTTTTGGCTGTTCCTGTGGTGCAATCCGGGAGTGAGACAAACATTGGGCAGATTATTGCTTTAAATCCGCAGATTGTTTTTATGAGTAAAATGGGTCAGACGGTGGAGCAGGCCGAAGCTCTTGAAAATGCAGGGATAGAGGTTTTTGCCAGTGATGCTCAGAAAATAGAGGATGTTTATAAGGCTATTGAACTGATTGGCGCAATTACCGGGAAGGATGATCAGGCTGCTTCTGTTGTGAGTGAAATGAAAAAGGCCTTTTCGGATATAAAATCCAGGGTTAAGGATGGTGACAAAACTATTTATTTTGAAGTGTCTCCTCTTGAATGGGGCCTGTGGACTGCCGGGGAAGGCACCTTTATGG
>JAAYGP010000272.1 GCA_012727625.1 Clostridiaceae bacterium | reverse complement strand
ATAGAGCAAAACGCGAGCATGGCACTTCATATTGCCGACAGAGCATATGTTATCGAAACAGGAACTATTACTTTATCAGGGACCGGAGCCGAGCTTCTGCAGAGTGAAGATATCAAAAAAGCATATTTGGGAGGTTAAACGTATGTTTGTTAAAAACAAAATGACTGCAAACCCTTTTACAATATCTCCGGAACAGAGCATATCCGACGCAAAGGAAATAATGGAACAGCATTCTGTAAGACGGCTTCCTGTTGTGAAAGACGGTAAGCTGGTCGGGGTTGTTTCCAGGGAAGATATTAACCGTTCCTCACCTTCAATAGCAACCAGTCTTAGCATGAATGAAATCACCTATTTGCTGGCCAAAACAAAAATTAAAAAAATAATGGCTAAAAATCCGATTGTAATTTCACCTGATGCCCTTTTGGAAGAAGCAGCAATTCTTATGCGGGATAACAGTGTCAGCTTTCTTCCGGTAGTAAGGGATAATAAACTGGTAGGTATTATCACCGAAAGTGATATCTTTGATTCCTTTATTGAACTTCTCGGGGTCCGTGAAAAAGGCACCCGCCTTACGATAGAAGTGGATGATGAGCCTGGCATTATGTCACACCTGACAGGTATTGTAGGGGTGTATGGCGCAAACATAACTCATGTTGCTGTTTACAGAGGCACCAGCGGTAAAAGCGCCGTGGTAATAGGTATTAATTCCCTGAATACATCAGCTATTGAACAATCCATTGAAGAACATGGTTATAAAATCATATACAAGCTTCAGAATAAGTAATTCGGTCCATGAAAACCTAATATAGTTACCATATCAGGTATATTTTTAACTGTATTATATCTGTCTGAAAAACTAATGCTCAGTTTTTATAATAGTCTACAGGTTATGTTAAAGATGTTGTGCCTGAAGTTTCTTTCTATTGCACAAAATCTGACCTGTTGAGTAACCGTTCAGGTGTGAACAGCCAACTTTCCGGATATGAAACTTTAATTTTGAATTGAAACTATTAAGACATGAAATTATGAACTTCACAGTACAAATAAGGCGGACACTTTTAATGCGCCCGCCTTATTTGTTCAAGGGGTTACTGTAGGTTTGGTTAGATCAATTGCCAAACTGATCCTTCTGTTTTTAAAGTATCAAGACCCCTGGTTCAATCGGGGTTTGATTTCAATTTTGTTTTTTGCTCTTTTTGAATCAGTTCATCAAAACTGATTTTGGACAAATCTGCCGCAGACATATGAGCCCTTTTGTCCTCCCGGGCATAGCCAACAGCAAGCACTTTCATTCCCGCAGCAATGCCTGCTTCAACCCCGGATACAGCATCTTCAACAACCAAACATCTGCAGGGGTCAACCTTAAGCCTTTCAGCAGCAAGCAGAAATATTTCAGGATCAGGCTTGCTTTTTTTTACATCGTTGCCGCTTATGATTACATTAAAACAATCTGTCAGTTCTATCCTGTCAAGAATAATGCCGGTATTTTTACTGGATGACCCAATTGCAGCAGGTATCTTTTTTGTTTTTAGGGTTTGAAGCCATTCCATAACGCCCGGAAGTATATCCGCAGGAGACAACTTATCCAATGATTCCCTGTAATATTTGTTTTTCCTGTCTGCAAGCTCTTTCTTCTCTTCTGTTGTGTAATCACGGGTTGCTCTTTCAAGTATAATTTCAAGACAACCCATTCGGCCTACGCCTCGAAGTCTCTCGTTTATTACTCTGTCAAAATAAATATTTTCATCATCGGCAAGCTTCTGCCATGCCTGATAATGATACTCATCTGTTGACACAATTACGCCGTCCAAATCAAAAATTACTGCCTCAATCAATCTACGCACCTTTTCTATTAGTTCATTATGCTTAATATCCATTTTTTTCAGGCAACCGGTCTACTTAAGGGTAAACCGGTACCCATGTGCTTTTACTTTTCTTGTAATCGTTCACAGTTTCCTGTATACAGCTAACGCAAATGAAGCTTTTTCACTGCAGTATCATCTGGCGCTGTAACTTTGTGACCTGTCAAGCGACTTAATCAGGCCCGGTTGTACCAGGCTATTTTTCGCCTTCCATTCTCAGACCCTGCATAAAGTATTTATTTAATACTATATACATTATCAATATAGGTACCATGGAAATAACGCTGTAAGTAAGGGTCTCATTCCACAATGTAACACCTGAGGTCTGACTTTGAGTTGCCTGTATCCCAACCGGAAGCGTGAACTTGTTTATATCTTTCAAATACAGCATCGCTTTAGTAAAGTCATTCCAGAATCCCAAAAATATAAATGTTGCCTGCGTAGCTAAAATTGACCGGGAAAGCGGTAACGCAATTCTAAAGAAGCATCCTGCCTTGGAGACACCGTCAATTCTCGCGGCTTCTTCAACCTGTTTTGAAAAACTCATGAAATATTGCCGCATAAGAAAAATATATGTTACATTGATAGCGCTGGGAACAATTAACGCGCTGAAGCTGTTCATCAGCCCTATAGCTTTAATTATAAGATAGTTCGGTATCAAGAGGACCTGTCCCGGAATTGTCAGTGTAGCCATAAGCATGCCGAAAAACAGTTTGCTCCCTTTGAATTCGATCTGTGCCAGGGCATAGCCGCCCATGCTGTTGAGAATAACATTAAGAAGTGTTCCCAGCACAGCAATAATTACAGAGTTCATAAACCAGCGGGTAAATTTGGCAGTTCCGGTGAAAATATTTATATAGTTTGCCAAAGTAGGCTGTTTTGGAATTATTGATGCACCGCCTCCGGTTATTTCCCTGAAAGTTTTAAATGATGCGGAAACTGCCCATAAAAACGGGTAAAGAGTAACCAGCGCATATATTATAAGTATCGCATATAATACCGGTCTTGCCCATTTTCTTTCCTTTTTCATACCATATACCTCCCTATGAATAAAGCTTCTCTGATTTGTTGAGTTTGTTCGCCAAGGCACTTGCAATGATAATTACAATGGATAGTACTATGGCAACTGCAGAAGCAAGCCCCATATCGTTTAACAGACTGAACGCGTACTGATACACCATCAATGCTACTGTTAGTGTTGAGTTTTGAGGCCCTCCGGAACCGTTGGAGAAAATGTATGCCTGGTCAAACATCTGGAATGTCCCGATAATTCCGGTTATGAAAACAAAAGAAGTTATTGGCTTCATATGCGGAACCGTAATATTCAAAAAACGGAGCACGGCATTGGCACCGTCAACTTCAGCTGCTTCATAAAGGCTTGCCGGAACATCCTGAAGGGCAGAAAGGTATATAGTCATGTAATATGGTACTGTTGACCATATATTCATGCACATTATTATTTTTAACGCAAATTTTGGCTCATTAAGCCAGTTTGTGGCTTCCTGCACGAATCCCAATGCCTTGCCTATTGTATTATAAGGGCCGCTTATTGAAAATATAAACATAAATATCATGGTCAGAGCAGTTGATGAGGTTAGTGTAGGCAAAAAGTAAACAATTCTGAAAGCTTTCTGAGCTCTGATCTTACTGTTCAATACTGCAGCCAGTATCAACGCCAATACGGTTTGCATTGGTGCTACAACTGCAACAAATTTTGTTGTATTGCTGAAAGCCTTGAAAATTCTGTCCTCAGTAAAGATTCGCTTATAATTGTTAAATCCTACAAAATCAAACGTCCATCTGAATAGATTAACCTCGTTAAATGACATATATATGGCAACAACTATGGATATATACACAAAAACAGCAAGTAACACTATCGCAGGAGATATAAAAGTGTAACCCTGAATATGATCATAGAGCTTATTCCTGTTCATTTTTTTCTTCATAAGGCCACCTCACTTTATGCACCAACTAAAGGGTACAAACTATGTACTGACATACAGTATTATTCAAAGAATCAACACTGTCATGAAACCTCCGCCTCACAAAAACAAGATGCAGTGGGCTGCGCTGACCCACTGCATCTGCCCATAACGGGCAATACAGCTTTATCTTGCTATCTGCTTGTTTGCTTCCTCTTCTGCTTTCTTCATTACTTCTTCAAGAGTCATTTCACCTTTAACAGCTGAATTAAAGTAATTCTGGAACTCTCTGTTTATAATGCTGATGGAGTCTCCCTTCTGCCATGGTTTAGCATAGTCTGCCCCGGCAATGTGAGGAGCAAGGTATGGATCCTTGTCAACGCCCATGTCTGCTGCAACATCACTGCGTGATGGGAGGACACCGGCTCCTTCGCACCATGTTCTCATACCTTTGGGTCCTGTTGCAAATTTGATAAATTCCAGAGCAGCTTCAGGTTCCTTCGAATCTTTTCCGATGGCATAACCAACTGTGAATACCATTGTTGTTTTCTTACCCTTGTATGTTGGCATTTCAACTATGCCAAAATCAACATCCGGGAATTCCTGCTTAAGGGTTCCGTATACCCAGTTTCCTTCAACCATCATTGCGGTACGTTCGTTACCAAAGGCTTCACCATTCCATCCCATACCCAAATCGGCGGTAGTCAGGATTCTTTTTGCCACCGCTGCGTCAAATATTGTTTTCAGGTTATTAATTACTGCGGGAGAACCAAGATTAGAAAGATTACCGTCTCTTACAACTTCAGTTCCGTCAATTTCCAGTATATCCAGCAATCTGGCCAAATCCTGTAAATAGGTTAATGCAATAACGCCCTCCGGAAGTCTTGCCTGGATTTTACCGAGGAACTCCTCGCCGTACAGCTCTTCCTGTGTTGCGGGGATTTCATCTTCACTAACCCACTTCTTGTTGTAATAAAGAGCAAGAGTGGAATAGTCCTTTGAAACAGCATAAAGTTTTCCATCTTTCATAAACGCATCGGTTAATGAGGAATAAAACTTGTCTGCTTCAACAGCGTCAGGATCAATCTCTCTCAAAACACCCTGATCAATGTAGAACGGGGCCATGTTGGCATCAACATAGAATACATCGGGAGCGGATTCTGCTATAAGGTCTGCCTTAAGCTGGGTGTCGAAATCGGTGTACACTTTTTCTTCTGCAGTTATACCGGTTTCAGCAGTAAACTCCTCCAGCATTTTGGCAAAAGCTGTGGTTTCCGCATCATTTCCGCCCCAACGGGCCACAACTATCTTTTTCCCTTTTAGAGAATTCGCATCTTCAGTAGTACCCGTAGCTGCGGTCGGCGTGGTTGCTGCGGTTTGATCATTTTCATTCTTGCAAGCTGTGAACATTGTTAAAATCAGCGCGAAAACAAGTGTCAAGACAAATAGCTTCTTCATATCAATTCCTCCCATTTAATAATTTTTATCTTAACCATCACCCTTCCTTGATGGTTAAAATCTGACAGTAAATTGGATCATTAGATATTAACATCTTTTATTTCAATTGTTGTCATATATATTTATATTCAGTTGATCCTTCAATAAATACTTCCGGTTGCGCACTTCAATTTCAATTACAGGATTATTCTTCGTTTCTTTTTTAATAAACAAAGTTTTATTATCTGTTGCAATTCTGATGCGATCATTTCTCCATATTACAGAGAACTCAAGCTGGTTCCACTGTTTCGGCAAATGGGGATCAATCATGAGTTTTCCGCCAGGTGTCCTCAACCCGCCAAACCCGTTTACAACACATTGCCACATGCCTCCAAGAGAAGCTGCATGAATTCCCTCTTCACTTGAAAGCATATTCGGACCCAGGTCAATGCAGGTTGCCTGCCTGAATAAATCATAAGCCTTGTCCATGTCGCCCAAATCACAGGCAAGTATACAATGAGTCGACAGGCTTAATGAGGAATCATGCAGTGTTTTTGGCTCATAATAATACCAGTTTGCCTTTTTTACATTTTTGTCAAATTTATCTTCCAGGAGATATAAAAGCAAAAGTACATCCGCCTGTTTTGAAACCTGTATCTCATTTACCCTTTTAATGCTCAATTCCCGAAGAATCATACCGGGATGCTCTTGATTTTTATACCGCGTAAGATCAATCACTTCTTTTTCAAGATATGTGTCATCCTGGGGTATAACCAAATCAGGCCCGGGTTTTGGCAGGTAAATTTTATTGATACGGTCACTCCAATCCTTATAAACATCATCAAGGCCAATCTCATTATTCAAGGTTTTAAAAAGCTCAGGCCTGTTTTTTGATAAATCCTCATAATATTCCATGGCCTTTTTTATGGTCCATGCGGCCATGTAATTTGTATAGGCATTGTTGTTAACATGCTCCTTGTACTCATCAGGACCTATAACATCATTTATATGATATTTCTGATCACATTCGTTATACTCAAGCCTTGACGCCCAAAAGACGGCAATTTCCACAATAAGCCTGTACCCATATTTATCCATGAAATCCTGGTCCCCGGTGATGGAATAATAATGCCATACAGCATAGGCAATATCGGCTGATATATGCTGCTCAATAAATCCGGTCCATATTTTTATCGGCTTACCTGTCACTACGTCGGCGGAACCCCATTCGGGAGTTACCTCACCATCTTCCAACCATGCTGATTCCCAGGGAAACATTGCGCCTTTGTATCCGTTTCCCTTTGCCTTCCTGTGGGCACCCGGGAGGGATAAATATCTGTATTCCAGCAATGATCTTGCAACCTCCGGTTTGGAGTATATCCAGAACGGCAGCATGAAAATTTCAGTATCCCAGAAGGTATGCCCCTTATAACCCTCTCCCGTCAAGCCTTTTGCTGCTATATTCATACGGTTGTCATGAGCCGGAGTCATAATCGTCAGATGATATATGGCAAACCTGACGGCAAGTTGATCAAAATCATTTTCCCCTTTTATGTTAATATCAAAATGTTTCCAGTCATCAGCCCAGATATCCGCTGATTTTTGAAAAAGCTTGCTGTATCCTGCAGCGGAAGCCGTTATAAGTTCCGCCAGTGACATGCTTCGCAATTCCTCAAGGGTTTTATTCTCGTTCCCCTTATCCCTTGAGGTGTGTATGTTTGAAATTTTTTCAACTGCAAAGCGTTCTCCCTTTTTCAGATTATATGAATAACAGACTTTAATGATCCTGCGGCCGATTAACACCAGCGGCTCAAGCTCTGCAGGTCCGGAATCCGTTTCAAAATTGTGGGTAGTATTGAACACAAAATCTATTTCTGATTGTGTTGTTGTTTGAACCAGCTGCAGGTATTTATTATCAAACAGTCGTTTTTCACCTTCGGAAAAATGCTGCACACCTGAATTGGTCATCTGGCCGTTGATGCCTGACATAAGCCTTATTCCGGAATCCGAATCAACAGCTTTTATCTCAACCCTTTGCCCTATTATATGTAAATTATCGCGGGATACAAACCGTCTGAAAAGAAGATCATACTTCTTTCCCCCTGGTGAAACCCATGTTATTTTTCTTGTCAGTTCGCCGGTTTTCAGATTCAGTGACTTGCTGTAAAAAATTATTTGTCCGCTTTTAAGATCAAAAACTTCTCCGTCCAGTTCAATATCAAGGTTAATGAGATCTGCAGCGTTAGGAAGCTCAGGCATCTCATTTTCGTCAAACCTGTTAAAAGTACCGGCAATAAAAGTATTCCTTTTTTCTCCGGCATATGATTCCTCATTAGCGGAGCGAATACCCATATATCCGTTGCCAAGAGCCATCAGCACTTCGCTTTTGCCAAGATATCTGCCTGAGAATGACTTTTCTTCAACTATCCAATTCCTGTCTGGCACAGCTTCATTGTGTCCCATATTTTATGCTCCTGATTCTAAACTGAAATATTGATGTTTTCCAATATATCTGATAATTTCAGATCAATGCATGCCACACTTTCATCTGCGGCACCGTAATAAAGCTTTATATTTTCTCCCTCCGCTACAACTCCGCAGCTGAATACTACATTGCCCAAAAAGCCTTCTGACTCATATGGCGCTTCGGGCGTAACAAGAGGAGTTTCACTTCTTGCCAGAACAACCCAGGGTTTATTAAGATCCAGTAGCATAACACCGAGATAATAACGATCGTCCACCGTTGCACCATGGTATATTTCCACCCATCCATAAAGCGTTCTGAATGGCACCGCACCTGCGCCGATTCTGCCGCTGTCCCAGCTGTTATCTCTTAAACCTGC
This sequence comes from Clostridiaceae bacterium, assembly GCA_012727625.1. GTDB lineage: Bacteria > Bacillota > Clostridia > DSM-8532 > DSM-8532 > JAAYGP01. The sequence continues at coordinate 4,214 of JAAYGP010000272.1, read as the reverse complement.
CAACTTGCGATGATTGCCCCAACATAACAAATCAGGAGATTCCGCTATCCACATTTCCGGTTTGCCAAAGTTTGAGCAGGATGGTCTGTGTAACGCATAATATTTGCCATTGATTTTTTCAGGAAAGATAGCTACATCCTTGTTGTCAGGGCAGAAAATAATCCCCTCTTTTTTAAAATTTATAAAATCCTTTGTTAAAGCAAGACTTGTGGTTATTCCCAGAGATGAAGCACTGCAGTAGTTTATATAGTAGACCCCGTCGATTTCTGTAATACGCGCATCCTCAATACCATATGCCTCATATATATTTGAAGGCTTGATGGTTGGCTTATCGTCAATTGTAAAATTATAGCCGTCTTTACTCCTTGCTATTCTGAAATGTGAAATTGATGTCAGGTAGTTTCCATTTTCATGGTTTATTACTCTTGGATCGTATACCTTATTGTGATCTTTTTTTATTCTGATAAACTCAATATTGTTTTTTGCTTCGTCATAGTAACACACTACATGGTATGATGGATCATCATTCACCGGTTTCTCCGCAACTCTCAACAAAAGAATATACTCGCCATCAAACATAACAGCACCGGGATTAAAAACCCCTATTACCTCGAAATCATTCCTTGATGGTTTGACATCATGCCTGGTAATAATGGGATTATTTATGTACCTTACAATAGCCATAGTTACCTCACAATAATTAATATTGTCTTTATGATGTTACCTTACAATAAGAGTTTATTACTTATTTGTTTCTTTGTCAATAGAAACGGAGTAATAATTTTGATAAAATAAGTAACGATCTTTCTCACTGGATTTTTGTAACAAGATGTCGAGTGTTTAATCAATGAAACTTCCCGACAAGCTGTTTGGAATCATTTGGCGGCATTGCATCCGGATATCCGCAAATAATAACATGTCTTTTGTTACCTTCATGTTTAAACTAATAAACACAAATTCTAATAATTTGTTAATCTTTATGTTTCTTTTGTTATCTATTATGTTAATCTGATTCTTGATTATTTTTATATTCTATAATATGATGATAATAATAGACAAATTAACAGAAACGGTGGAATTGATCGATGAAAGGCAAACGTGTTTCCATGCAAACCATAGCAGATATGCTTAATATTTCCAAAGTGACAGTATTCAAGGCAATTAACAATCAACCCGGTGTCAGCGAAGAATTACGGAAGAAAATAATTAAGTTATGTAACGAGCTTGGATATGACAAATGGGCAGGCAATTCCTCAAAAAGCTCATGTAACCTGGCCTACATAGTACCGAAACGTTATTTTCTTGAGAATGAGAATTTCTATTCATCGATATATTATTATCTTAACAAAGAGTGCCAGCGGGAAAAAATACAACTATCACTGTATATTATAGATGCCCATTCCGAGGAAAACTGTATTCTGCCTTCACAGGTTCAGGCAAGCCATTTCAACGGGTTATTGATAGGAGGAGAATTAAACTTTCCTTTTCTCCATGCACTTGCAAAAACAAAAATACCAATGGTCTTTATTGATTTTTATATTTCAGGCTTTAAGTCCGACTGTATTGTCGTTGATAATTACTATGTGGGATATGTTGCAACCAATTACCTTGTAGAAAAAGGCCACAGGGATATCGGTTTTTTAGGCGACCCAAAACAAACCACAAGCATCTCCGACAGGTTTTTCGGGTACAGGAAGGCATTGTTTTCACATGATCTCCAATACAATAAAAACTGGCAAATCGTTAATAATGATAAAATTACCGGTTATTATCATCTTGATTTTGATTTGCCCGATAAATTACCCACAGCATTCATATGCCATTGTGACATGGCAGCATACTTTCTTATGCAAAAGCTTTCCGCATATAAAATAAAGGTGCCTGATGACGTCTCAATAATAAGCTTTGACAACACCCAGCTCAGCCAGGATTGCAATCCTCCGCTCACAACAATAGACATAAGCAAAAAGGAATTTGCGAAAAAAGCCCTGTCACAGATGAAAACACGGCTCAGCGAACCGAATTTACCCTATCAAAGGGGATATATTCACACAAGTCTGATAGAACGCGCTTCGGTAAAAGATCTCACAAAATAGAATATAAAAATGCCCATAAGCCTTTGCATTATGGGCATTTAATTATAATATTTTATATATTCTTGCCTCATACGGCCTTAATTCAAGCAGATCCGTCCCCTTATCATCAACCTTGTAATTCCCCTCTACAAATTCACTGCAGCTTATTTTTTCGGGAAGTGTATATTTTATATTTTTATCGCTGAAGTTTAATACAACAATATATTTCTCATTTCCATAAGTACGCTTATAGGCAAAAATGTCCCCATTGTCTTCATCAATGATATCATAATCACCATAGACAAAGGCAAGTGTGTCTTTTCTGAGCTTTATCAGTCTTTTGTAATAATGCAGGATTGATTCCGGATCTTTCATTGCTTCTTTAACATTAATGGTCTTATAATTCGGATTTACCTTAATCCAGGGTTCGCCTTTCGTAAAACCGCCATGTTTGCTGTCATCCCATTGCATCGGGGTTCTGGCGTTATCCCTGCCTTTCAGGTGTATGGCCTGCATAACCTGATCCACAGGCAGATTCCTTTCATAAACGGCTTCCCGGTACATGTTAAGTATTTCAATATCCCTGTAGTCATCAATAACAGGAAACCTTACATTGGTCATGCCAATTTCATCGCCCTGGTAAATATAGGGTGTGCCTTTTAGTGTAAGGAGCAGTGTTGCAAGCATTTTCGCGCTTTCCACCCTGTATATTCCATCATTCCCAAACCGGGACACCATCCTGGGCGCGTCATGACTGCCGAAAAATATGCTGTTCCACCCGTTGCCCAGGCCCTTTTGCCATTTTGTAATAATACGCTTAAACTCAGGAAGCGTCCATGGAACTGTTTGCCATTTCCCTTCCGGCCCTACGTCCAAATCCATTATTTCAAACTGAAACACCATGTTTAGTTCCTTACGATCCTCGTCGGTGAATAGTTTCGCATCCTCAAGGGTCACATTCGGTGTTTCGCCCACCGTCATGATGTCATATTTTGATAATACCTCCCTGTTCATCTCCTGCAGGTATTCGTGAACCCTGGGGCCATTCACGAAATATTCCCCTCCCCAATGGTATCCGGGCTCGTCGGTTTTAACATCAGGAAGCTCATCCACCTTTGAAGTATAATTTATAACATCCATTCTGAACCCGTCTACACCCTTGTCAAGCCACCATTTCATCATTTTATAGACATCCTGCCGCACTTTGGGGTTGTCCCATCTTAAATCCACCTGTTTTTTGCTGAATATATGCAGATAATACTGCTTTGTATTTTCATCGTATTCCCAGGCTGAACCTCCGAAAGCCGAACACCAGTTATTGGGTTCCCTGCCGTTCTTTCCGTCGCGCCAGAAATAATAGTCCCTGTATGGGCTGTCAACGGAGGATCTGGATTCAATAAACCACTGGTGTTCATCAGACGTATGGTTGACAACCAGGTCCATAATAAGTCTTATTCCTCTTTTGTGAAGACCGTCCCTGAGTTGTTCCCAGTCCTCAAGCGTTCCGAATTCATCCATGATATCGCAATAATCGCTTACATCATATCCGTTATCGTCGTTGGGTGACTTATAGACCGGAGACAGCCATACAACATTAATGCCCAGCTCCTGAAGATAATCAAGCCTGGAAATAATGCCTTTCAAATCTCCAATTCCGTCATCATTGCTGTCTTTAAAGCTTCTGGGGTAAATCTGGTATACAATGGCCTCTTTCCACCACTTTCTTTCCCCTGAAAAACACTTTTCCCCGCTGCTTTTTTGTATGTTTTTATCTTCTGTCTTTTCCTGCCCGGTTACATTTTTACCGTTTAATATATTTTTCCCCTGTATCATTCCATCCATACACAAAAATCTCCTTTGCCGATACTATAGATTACTCTCTGCTTAAAAAAGCAGAGACATAAGTGCGTGTCACCTAATTTTATGAAATACATTGCCTTGAAGAGTAAATTGACCATCCCGGTACAGGCTCTCATCGCACCGTTGTTTGTGTTATTCCGCATCTTTCAGCTATGCCGGATCTATGATCATATTTATAACATAAAGGAAATGATATTACAACATTTAACAGAAAAAAGCAATTTGCGTTGCACCCCTAAAATTACTCAAAATCTGCCCGAACGAAATCCACCTGCCTTT
>JAAYGP010000271.1 GCA_012727625.1 Clostridiaceae bacterium | reverse complement strand
CTTTCTTGACTCATCCCGCATATACTCGTCGTATTCCTTTGATATATTAATTATTAGTCCGCTCATTGATTTCTCCCCCAACTGCTTATTTTTCTTAATTATATAATAAAAAAATTTCCAAATGGTTTAAATCAGCCAAAACGCACATTTTCCCAATAGGTTAAGTGCTTTAATAAGTAACTGACGCATAGGCCGGAAATTTGATATTAACTCTTTCCTTAAGTTGGATTCCTCAATAAATTAATCGATTCAGACAGAAATTAATATGATATTGAACAGCTTATTATAATTATTTTATAATGTACCATATTATGTTTATATTGTCGTATTTTTTATTCAAGTAAAACCAGTGTTACCAATCTGATTTTTATGCCATATTATTAAAAAATCCCACAGTCTTCTTAACTGCGGGATTGCCAGTTTGTTCATGTGCTTTTGACATATTAGAATATTCTCAACCTCAGATAATCGTCCTTAACAAACTCAAACTGAGAGATTTCCTCCAGCGCCAGCTTCATTGACCTTTCAAGCGCTTCGTGGGTAAGGATTACAATTGGAACATAATTGTCTTTTCCATGAGTCTCAAGCTGTACCATGGAAGAGATGGAAATATTGTAGCGTGCCAGAGAACCTGAAATCTTAGCCAGAACACCGGGCATATCCTTTGTAAAAAACCGCAGATAAAACCGGTTGCTGACTTCATCTATGGGAATCAGCTTTACATCCATGTTTGGATTTATCGTACGGTTGCAATATCTTTCGCCTTCTTTAAGCAGCAAATCCCTTGACAAATCCACAATATCGCAGGCAATTGCGCTGGCAGTTGGCCTTTCGCCCGCTCCCGGACCATAGAACATAGTGCTGCCTACAAAGTCACCCTGGACAAAAATGGCATTTAATTCGTTGCTAACCGCTGACAGCAAATGAAAATTATTTACCAGAGTAGGATGAACCCTTAAGTCTACACCATCCTTGAAAGCTTGGTATATGGCAAGCAGCTTTATTGTGTAGCCAAGTGTTTTCGCAAAATTAATATCCAGTTTGCTTATTCCGGTAATCCCCTCAATATACAGCTTATCAAAAGGAATAAAGCTGTTGGTGGCAATTGAACCCAATATGGTCAGTTTGTGAGCAGAATCTCCCCCGCTGATGTCAAGAGTTGGATCAGCCTCAGCAAATCCTTTCTCCTGAGCGCCTTTCAAAGCTTCTGAAAACTCCAGCTCATCCTGGTGCATCCTGGTAAGTATATAATTGCATGTTCCGTTCAGGATCCCGTAAATACTCTTAATACGATTCGCTATAAGTCCTTCACGAAGCCCTTTGATAATGGGTATACCCCCGCCAACACTGGCCTCAAACAAGAGGTCAACGCCATTCTCCCTGGCGGTTTTAAACAGCTCTTTTCCCCGGGTTGCTATCAGTGCTTTGTTTGCTGTAACCACATGCTTACGGTTTTGAAGCGCTCTTTTGATGAAAGTGAAGGCCGGTTCATAACCCCCTATGGTTTCCACTACAATATTTATATCAGGATCATCAAGCAATTCATCCGCATTGGTTGTGCATTTTACACCGGTTAGATCCAAACCTCGATCCTTTTGCCAATCCAATTCAGCAATTGTTTTAAGATTAAAGGTTACCGTTGATCTGGTTTTTAGAAGTTCCCTCTGCTGCAGTAAAATGCGGGCTACCCCGGTTCCGACCGTTCCTAATCCTATTATTCCAACATTAACCTGCTGTTCTCTCATATTTAATCTCCTTATATACATTATTTATAAATACATTTCTATCTGAATTCCAGTTAGCAACCGGAAGTTTTTCAGCACATTCACTTGTTCATTACTCATATCATTACGTCCGCTTTGTCTAAGTGGAAAGGCTGCTGATCATTATGGTTTTATTCCTTTTAGTTATAGGCTTCCATGATTATTTAAAGCTAACTATTCGTTTATTTCCATTGCCAAAAAGCTTATATAAAACTTCTTTATTATTGCAATATCTGTTACGGATTTTTTATGTACACTTTACGGTGTCATGGGCCTTAAAGGCTTTTATAAAAACCTTGCATATTGTTTTTATTTCAATGAAGTTTCTTAATATGTTATTATATCCTTTCTGTAAATTCCATTCAACAGTTGTTCGCATATATTTCATACCTGGGCAGAATGCAGACATTTTTATTTTAATTTTTGCATGTTAATTTTTTTCTTTTTCTTTTTGCTGAATAACAACATAGGTGGACTCATATTATCTGCCCTTTGCTTTCAATCAAATAATAATAAAATATGTTCATAAGCCAATTTACTTTGTAAAATCTGCCGGTTTTTATGTATAAACGGTAAGTTAGAATTGTTTAAGCAAGAAAACAGGCATTTTTTACAATATGTATTTACAAATTCAAAATTGTTCCAGTATAATATAAGGATAAAAGATATAATAATTCAAATCATTATTTAATATTCATTTAACTGACAGGGAAATGCAGACAGGTCTGTATATCAATAAGCAACTGCACTAAGAAGCAAGTTGTTGAAATAAAGTTATACGGATCATTTTTCACAGGATACAAAATACATTTTTAACCGGATCTTTTTAAGGCTATTTTACTGATTCTGAATCATAACTTTTAACATATGCAGCTTTGTGACTTTAAAACATAAACAGTTGAAAACAATTTTTTTTGGAGGATTTATGATGAAAAAATTAAGAAATTCAATGGTAAAAATTTTAATATTGGTTGTTGTATTAACAAGTATAAT
>JAAYGP010000270.1 GCA_012727625.1 Clostridiaceae bacterium | reverse complement strand
TATTCCGCTTTATTTTTTCAGTAAAAGCATAAATTTGAAGGAAAAATTTTTGTATTTGTCAATACTGTTTATTTTGTTCATAAGCTTTAATACGGATACTCTGAATTTTCTATGGCATGGCGGGCATTTTCCTAATCAGCTCCCTTACCGCTATTCGTTTTTATATGTGTTTGTTATCCTTTCCCTGGCATACACAGCTTTTACAAAACTTAAGGAGTATGATGGAGTAAACATAGGTATTGTTTCATCCATTGCCTCAGGAATTGTAATACTATCGCAGAAGCTTTTGAAGGAACCGCCGAAACATTATATTCTGTATGTCAGTATCGTTTTTATTGTAATTTATGCCGCTGCTTTAACGGTTGACAGACGCAGTTTTATAAAACCGGAAAAAAAAGCATTGGTGTTTTTGATTGTAGTGGGGGTTGAAATCCTGCTTAACACAATTGTTACAATAGGTATTATTGACAGCACTGAATACTATTCTTCACGGGAGGGCTATTCCAACGGAAAAGCGGTTTCTGACATTAGAAAACAGATAAAAGAGTTAAAATCATCCGATAAGAGTTTTTACAGGATGGAGGTTTTCCCGCCGAAAACCACCAACGATCCTTTTTTATACAATTACCCCGGGGTGTCCATATTTTCATCAACCATACCGAAAAAGCCGGTCAGGCTCATGGAAAACCTTGGTTTTCACAGCAACAGCATAAACAGCTACAAATATGAAGGGTCAACTGTTTTGCTGGATTCCCTTCTGGGTGTGAAGTATTTCATAACACGCAATGATTCAACTGATGAAAGGCTATATAGGGTTATCAACGCCACCGATGAAATTGTGACATATGAAAACCCATATGCCCTGTCTCCAGGGTTTATAGCTCCTGTTGAGGCTGAACATTGGAGCAGCTACGGCGGAAATCCGTTTAACACTCAAAACACGCTTGTGAATGAAATCTGCGGTGTTTCAGACATTTTTGTACCCCTGAAACAGAAACATGGTCAAAATAAAAATCTTACATTCGATGGTACCGGAACAAATTATTATGCTTTTAAAAGAGGAGACAAAGACTCAAAATCCACCGCAAGAATCATTATTGAAGTTGAAGAGTCAGGATATGTATATCTTTACCTCAGCCTGACAGGAAATATGGTTGACAACGGATTTGTTATGGTCAATGACAAAAAGGTTGAATTTAACGCAAGACGATCCACCGTTGCAAATATCGGATACTGTGAGGCCGGTGATAAGGTTCAGTTTGAGCTTTCCTTTAAGGAGTCAGCTCCTGAAAGCGGTAATTTTAAGCTGCTTTCATATACCATGGATATTGAAAAATTTAAAGAAGCAATGAGTCTTATAAAAGAGAATTCAATGAAAGTAACAACGTTCACTGATAACAGGATATCCGGCACTGTAACTGCAAAAGAGGATAGCCTGATGATTATGACCATACCCTTTGATCCTGGATGGCGGGTGAAAATAGACGGAAACAGAGCAGAAACCAAAGCTTTGGATGAAGGTTTCCTTTGTTTTGATTTACCGGCGGGCGAACATAATATTGAATTGGTATTCATACCAAATAAGATGGATGTGGGTCTTATTATATCCCTTGTCAGTATTGTGGCATTAATTCTGCTTTATCTGTATAACCGTAAGCATCGGGACAGGATGCAACTAAAACACTCCTTGTAAAGTATTGAATTTTTAAAAAATGCTGATATAATAAAAATATCGCTTTTTCAGCCGGTATGCTGGTGTGGCTCAAAGGCAGAGCACGTCACTCGTAATGACGGGGTTGTGGGTTCAATTCCCACCACCAGCTCCAAATAATCCTTTGGATTGAATCGGTTCCACAGGATTATTTTTGCTCAGCAATCTGCTGATTCAGTCTTTCATAGTTAGAGTCAGATCTATTGAACTCAATCGATATTGTTTTAATGCTATAATAATCAGGTAAACGTCTGATGTTAAATGTCTTAAAACATATACCGGCGTTTTCATAGATTTTGCACCATCAGTTACTGCGGGGGTTTGCAGAATGAAAGAGTCAATAAACAAATATAAGGTCAGGAATATCAGAAACAAGGACTATGAGCATAAGTACCTGGAGAAAAGTCAAGAGGTTTTATGTGGATGCTCAGGTAACAAACTACGACGGACTGGACCATAATATCAGAGTATGATAACAAGCTGGTCGAAAGCCTGGCAAACGATGTTGAGAGGGCAAAAGTACAAAGTGTTTTAAGCGAAAAGGTGATTTGATTACCAGTGATGTCCGCGATAAATTCAGAAATCCTCCGGCTCATGCCCAGTATCTGCATATAAATACTGCTGTTGAGTGCAGAAAGTATGTTCATGATTGTCTGCTGAAGATTGATTCATGGATAAAGTAAATAAAGATTTTTAAAATACATAATAAGATGGTTAATATTTTATGAAAGTTTGATTTTTACTATGGCTAAAAATAAACACGATTTGACCCGGGGTGGTATTTTAAAAAAACTGCTGCAGGTGGCGCTGCCCATTATGGGTACCCAGCTTATGCAGATGACCTATAACCTCACCGATATGTTCTGGCTTGGTCGTACGGAAAATTCAGTGGTGGCTGTGGCGGCCAGCGGATTGGCAGGTATGTATCTTTGGCTTGGTATGTCACTTCTTATGATAGGGCGTATGGGCTCGGAGATTGGTACTTCACAGAATCTGGGCAGTGGTGATGATGAAATCGCGCAGGGGTATGCACAGGACTCAGTGCGGATAGCATTAATGCTGGGTATTTTTTATGGGTTAGTGCTTATTGTATTTGCCAAACCTCTGGTTACTATTTTCCGGGTGAATGAGCAGAATGTTTTCAATAACACCTGTGATTATTTAAGAATAGTTGGAACGGGAATACCTCTCACTTATGTATCTGCTGCCATTACAGGTGCCTTCAACGGTGCGGGCAATTCACGCCTTAGCTTTGTGGCAAACTCCCTGGGACTTGTGGTTAACATAATACTTGATCCACTGATGATCATTGTATGGGGTTTGAACGTAAAGGGTGCTGCCATAGCAACAGTTATTGCCCAGGCTACAGTGTGTTCGCTTTTTATTGTGTTTGCAAAATGTCATCCGCAAAGGCCGTTTAAAAGTTTTCATATTCTGGGGCGCATAAATCCTGCAAGAACAAGGCAAATCCTGCGCTGGAGCCTTCCGGTGGCAGCGGAGAGCGGCGCATTTACAGCGCTTGCAATGGTGGTTACCAGTATGGTATCAGCATGGTATGGCGAAACTGCCGTAGCTGTACAGCGCGTTGGCAGTCAGATAGAATCGTTGTCATGGCTGATTGGCGGTGGTTTTTCTTCAGCCATTACGGCTTTTACAGGTCAAAACTATGGAGCGCGTAAATGGAAGCGCATAAGGCGTGGATATCACCTTTCACTTGTGTCTATGCTGATATGGGAAGGGTTTGTGACATTATTGCTACTCTTTGGCGGGCGATTTCTTTTTTCGCTCTTTTTGCGGGAACCTGCGGAAATTCTTGATATGGGAGCCACCTATCTTCGCATTCTGGCTTTGTGCCAGCTCTTTATGGCCCTCGAAGGCTCATGTGCCGGTGCTTTCAGGGGTATGGGCCGTACATTGCCGCCAAGCCTGTGCAGCATCGGTTCAAACAGCATCCGCCCAATTGTATGCTGGCAACTGTCACGATGGATGGGACTGAACGGGATGTGGATGGGCATCACAATATCTGCAATGCTTCGCGGCACCACGATGTTTATCTGGTTCACAATGTATAAGCGCAAACTGCCCCGGATGGATGAAATCGTACAAAAGCAGGAAGAATGAACAAAAATTTCCATTCTGAAAACGGACGGCGTAGCCGCAGGGCTATGCCGTCTTTCCTTGACAGCCATTTTTTGCAATGATATCATGATCATATATACAATATCTGTATTTTCTGCCGATAAATATTGTAAAGCAAGCTTTTTTGCAGGACAGGGCTGGCAGCAGACTCTAAAATTGAATATATCCCGGATTTTATCAGAAAGATGAAAAGCTGCTTCGCGCCAATAGCGTTGGGCTGGCCTGAATATTCCGTGTATATTATGAAAGAGAGGTCTGTGTGGTTATGAACAAGTTTATAAATTTCCTTTCCGGTGTGTTAAAAAAAGTGTCTGCTATTTTTAAACCATTTTCCAGTATTTTCACAAATACCAGGAGCATCAGAACCAAACTTATTATGGCATTTTTAGTACCAATTCTCCTTATCATAACTCAGGGGATAATTTCGTTTATAAATACATCCAGAACCGCCGCCAGACTTTCGGAGCAATCCACCATAGCTGCAATGGAGAGTTCCGGTAAATATCTTGATCTTCTTTTTGAAACCGTTAATAATATTTCGGGTCAGCTGGTTTCGGATATTGGTATCCAGGAGTATACAGCGCGAGAGTTTACTTCGGAGGAATCCCATGAAGCGGAAGCCCTGAAGGGCAAGGTTGACTCCATCCTTAAATCAACCGTTAAAAACAATCCGAATATAAGTAATATAATGATCATTTCATCCAACGAAAATATAAAACCTCTATACACCACAAACCCAACATCGGTTAAATTCAATGATTTAAAAGATTCCACCATTTTCAGGAAATTAAAAAGATCAGCTACATCAAGCGCCTGGTTTGGCATACATGATGAGTTTGATACGTTGAATAAGAGTTCAATGGTTTATTATTCAATGTCACTGATAAGATTCATTAAGGATAGGGATACAATGGAAGACTCAGGGCTTCTTATAGTTGACATAAAGCCCCAGTTGATTGCTGATCTTACAAAGAGCAGCAATTTGTCCAAAAAACAGCAAATTCATATTGTCAGTCCGGATAAGAGAGTGTTTTTTGGCGGTGTTGATATGGGTATTGACAGCAGTATTCACGAACAAAAGTTTTATACCGACATTGTCGCCGGCAAGGAAATCCAGGGAGCCAAAGAGGTTATTTATGAGGGTACAAGATATCTTATGACATTTTACAAGGTATCCGATACGGGCTACATTTTGCTGGGACTGATTCCGGTGAGCGAATTGAATGCTGCTGCCGGTTCCGTTGTTTTAATTACTGCGGTTATGATTTTACTTGCAGTAATAATTGCTTTTGCCACTGGAATAATTATGGCCAGCAGCATGAGCAGAACAATAAACAGAACGATCAAAAGTTCATCCCAGGCTGCTTCAGGGGATCTTACCGTTACTTTCGATTCATCGCGGAAGGACGAACTTGGTACCCTTGCAAGAGCCATAGGTTCAATGATAGGCAGTATGAGATCACTTATTGAACAATCACAGAAAGTATCGGAAAGGGTTATTAATTCTGCAATCACAGTATCATCAACTTCTCAGCTTGTCGCGAATGGCTCAAGGGAAATTTCGCGGGCTATTCAGGAGATTTCCCAGGGGGCTTCTGATCAAGCTGTTGATGCTGAGCAGGGTGTTGAAAAAATAAGCAGCCTCGCGGATAAAATTAACAGCGTGACAGAAAACGCAAAATCAATTGAGCTTTTAACAAAAGACACTATGTCGATGACCCAAAACGGCCTGGTTTCAGCTAAGGATCTCGATCTTAAGGCAAACAGAACCACTGAAATAACAAGAGAAATAATAGACGACATTACAGGACTCAGTACCCATTCAAAATCCATAGGTAAAATTATTAAAGTTATTAATGGGATTGCCGATCAGACCAATCTGTTAGCACTGAATGCCGCAATTGAAGCGGCAAGAGCAGGTGAAATGGGCAGAGGGTTTGCGGTTGTTGCAGATGAAGTGAAAAAACTTGCAGAACAGTCAATGGATGCAACACGGGAAATTGTTGATATAATAAGGACCACCCAGGAACAAACAGAAAAAGCTGTTGAAAAGGCAGCAACTGCTGAATCCATATTGAAGTCGCAAAATGAAGCAGTTTTAAGAACAACCGAAATTTTTGAACGTATTAACAGTTCAATGGAAAATCTCACTTTGCAGGTTGAACAGATTATGACAAGAGTTTCTGAGATGGAAAGCAACAAAGAGCAAGCCATTAATTCAATGCAGAATATATCTGCTGTTTCCCAGGAAACGGCTGCTTCATCCGAAGAGGTAACTGCTTCCGCCCAGGAACAGTTAGCCAGCATCGAGGAATTATCACGCTACGCAGATGAATTGAAAGAGTCTGCCAATGAATTGCGGAAGTCCATTGCCAGGTTTAAACTGAATTGAAAAGCGTATCAAAACCGTATTTTCCGGAAACTCCCCCGCTTTGACGGAATGAGAGGTTTTTGCGAGCTTTGGCCTGCCTGAGTTTAACTTATCGGCACTTGCAAATGAATCTCTTGTTTCCGCTATTGCACAATAT
>JAAYGP010000269.1 GCA_012727625.1 Clostridiaceae bacterium | reverse complement strand
CTGGTGCACAGTGTTGATCACTGCTGTTTTTAAACCGCTGAAACTAAAATCATAGGGCGCGTCCTTGAATTTAACTCTCGGAAATTTAAAGGCTTCGGGATCTCCGCCTCTGGCTGTTTTCTCAATAGCCGGACCTCCGGGATAACCCAAACCCAACACCCTGGCAATTTTATCAAAAGCCTCACCTGCGGCGTCATCACGGGTTTTTCCCAATATTTTCGGTTTTTGATAATCAACAACATGAACAACATGGCTGTGTCCGCCCGAGGCAACCAGGCATATGAACGGAGGTTTCAACTCATGATGCGTTATGAAATTAGCGGATATATGCCCATCAATATGGTTTACGCCAATCAATGGTTTGCCAAGCGCGAATGCTATTGCTTTTGCAGCCGACAAGCCCACCAGCAACGCACCGACAAGGCCTGGGCCATATGTTACGGCAACAGCATCAATGTCGTTAAGTTTTACTTCTGCTTCCCTTAATGCCTTGTCTATAACCGGTATTATTGATTCAACATGTTTCCGCGATGCAATCTCCGGCACAACACCGCCATATTCGGCATGCAGCTTTGCCTGGCTTGCAATAATATCCGACAGGACCATTCTCCCGTTTTTAACAACAGCCGCTGAAGTTTCATCGCAGCTTGACTCAATCCCAAGAATAAGAATGTCTTTCACTTATGCCTCCAAAAATCTTAATGTATTTTCTGCCTTATCAGGCAGGGTTAATTTGTGTTTTTATTATATCACGTAAACCACAAAACAGCTTTATCTGATATTTACAAATCTGAAATTCCGCCCGCCATGGAAAAAATTCAGGGTAACCGTATTCTTATTAAACTTGATTATATCCTGATACAGTCAACCTTTCGGGAAATATTAAAAACCTTCCGGGAAATAATAATGTTTTGTTAAATTTGTGAATATTTTATCATAAAAAGATTTTACTTTACAAATGACTTTGTTTCAATACCTTAAATGCTTAAAAAAAAAGAGCAGTTTCAGCTCTAAAATAAAAACAGGAGAAATGCTAATGTTCGAGGTAATTATAACAGATATTTTATTATTCTCCTATGGGGCAATGGTCTTGACTTATGATAGGACCATGGTCCCGGTTATTGTTCAGAATTTCTGAATTTTATATCATACCATGGCAATCAGCAGCAGGAACTAGAAAAACTTATGCAGCACAAACTGATCGAGTAAAACCAGTCCGCCTAAAGCCCATAAATAGTATGAAAAATAACACAGCTTTTTATTATTAATTAACCTGAGCATTGCTTTCACTGCAACAAAACCGGATATGGCAGCGAACAGCATGCCAATGGCAACAGGCCCCAAGCCAACCGCAGCCAGAGCATTTTCACCACTTTGTATCATTTTGTATAGATCCAGCACAACGGCAGCCAGTATAGCCGGAATTGAAAGCAAAAAAGAAAAATCCGCCGCTGTCTTTCGTTCTATACCCAGGGCTAATGCCGATGAAATTGTCATTCCCGAACGGGAAACAGCCGGTAGCATGGCCACTGCCTGGGCTGTTCCAATTACAAGAGGATCTTTTACTTTAAGCTCTGAAAAAGATCTTGTTTTTTTTCCAATTGTATCTGCATACATCAGCACTATACCTGTAAATATAAAGCCAATGCCAAGGGTCGCTCCGCTTTCAAAAAATGATTCAATAAGATCATTGAACAATAGACCTAAAACACCGATTGGTATTGTGCCTAACACTATGTACAAAGGTAGTTTTGAGAAAGGACGGCGTATAATTTCCAATATTTTCCTCAAATATACTACCACCACTGCAACAAGGGTTGCAAAATGCAATGCTATGTCAAATGATAATGCTCCTTCTTTAATTCCTAAAATTTTCTGAAACAAAACCAGATGTCCCGAACTGCTTATCGGTAAAAATTCCGAAAACCCCTGTACTATTCCTAAAAAAATTGCCTCCAAAAATGACATCAAAACACTTCCCCTCACTATACACTAAAAAAACCGCTACTGGCACACCGGTTTTTTTAAGATACAAATAATAAATATTGCACGATAATAAAAATAAGAACTCAATTTGTATCAGTTGCAGGTTTAACCTGCAGGCTGGAACCCTCAAAAAGGACGTTGTCAAATTTTTAAATTTATCCGGCCTGGTATTCCATGCATTTTCATAAATCTTTAAACCATTGTTTTATATAGTCTCATCAGCTCAAACCTATAAAAAGCAAAGGCTTACAAGAAACAAAAACTTTGTCAGTCTTCAGGTAAAAAGGCCTCCTCCACATAGGTATTCGAAGCATTCCAAAAGATCCATTCCTCATATCCCGCATCGTATACAGCCTGTATTTGGGCACGATATTCATCAACACCATATGCTTTCCAATACCCGTCCGGAAGATAAATAGCGGTAAATCCCTGAAGATATGGCCTGCTTTTCAGCTGATAACCTTCAACCGCTTCAATTCTTTTTTTACCTGCAATAAGCGTATTGTAGACTACTTCATATGGCATTAAATCAGGATGTGTGAATTTTTTGCCGCTTATTGTCTGACCAACCCCATTGCTCATAGCTCCTCTTGGTGCGCTGTTGGCAAAATGGGAAGGATAAATCATCGCTGAAATATAATCCAGATTCCACCCGATTGTCTCAAGCGTCTGGCCTATTTCACCATAATCATTTCTGGATATCAGGGGCATACCGAATATATCGGCGGAAAGTATAACATCATCAGGGAGCTTCTGCCTTACATAGGCAATGAAATCCTCTATATAATCACGTCTTTCTTTTCCTTCTTCAAGCTCAAGATCATAATCATAAAGCGAGGTTTCCGGGAAACGTATATAGTCAAATTGTATTTCATCAAATCCAAAATTGACGGCCTCCTCCAGGATTGAAACTATATAGTCCCAGGAGCCTTTATTTGTGGGATCAAGCCAGTGGGAAGTTCTTCTGCCGGAATCAGGCTGTTTGAATATTTCTCCTTTATATTTTATTGCAAGCTCAGGTTTATATTTGGTTATTCTGGTGTCCTTAAAAGTAACAACCCGTCCAATAACCCTGATATTATTATCATGAAATTTTTTAATTATTTTACGGATATCAACATTCTCCGAATGTGCTTTTGCCGCAATTACATCCGGAATTTCAGATCTGTAAGTCAGACTTCCGTCATCGTTTTTAATATCGATAACATAAGCATTAATCTCTGTTCTGTTTGCCATATCTATATAATGCTCCAAAAGTTCATTTTTCTGAACGGAGCTTG
Source organism: Clostridiaceae bacterium (assembly GCA_012727625.1). Classification (GTDB taxonomy): domain Bacteria; phylum Bacillota; class Clostridia; order DSM-8532; family DSM-8532; genus JAAYGP01. Next base: position 12,573 of record JAAYGP010000269.1, on the reverse strand, counting down.
AATTCAGATAAAGAGCCTTGACCGGTTCAAAATCAAGCCTTGCCATGGGAGTGGGCGCAGGTGTGGGAGACGGAGTCGGGGACGGTGTGGGCGTGCTTGTCAGAGCCGGGGCCTCAGTTGGGGTTGGTGTTACCGAGGTTGTAATAGCATTGGTTGGGGTCGGCGTAATGTTTGAGTCATCACCTGATGGGTTATTATTTCCTGATTTCCAGAGATAAATACCCAATATAAGCAATGTGACCACTACCGCCATTGATAATGCGATAATCATTTCTGTGTTTTTCTTTGTGCTGCTTTGTCTGTTGTTGCTCATGCAAATCTCCTTTCGTGCTCAACAGGGCTTATTCCTTTTGTGATTACACTTGGTGAAATCTACTTTTTAAATTCAAATAGCCGGATTGCCGCAAATTTAAAAAGTATTGATTTGTTTTTAATGTTTGGTTTTGTATTATAAAATTACTCCTCAGGCAAAAAAGCTTCCTTCACATAAGTATTTCTTGAGTTCCAGAAAATCCATTCTTCATATCCCGCATCATAAACAGCCTGTATTTGGGCCCTGTATTCATCAACACCGTATTTTATATAATAATCCTCAGGCATGTAATCCGCGGTAAAGCCCTGAAGATATGGCCTTACTTTAACGTCAAGCCCGGCATCGTCAAGCCTTTTTTTAGTAATTAAAAGAGTGTTGTATATAATATAATAGGGCTCCAAATCAGGTTTCCTGTATAAAACACCATTAATGTTTGTTCCCATGCCGTTGCCTGAATAGTGATCCTTACTGTCATTTGCGTAATGGGACGGATAGATCATTGGCGATATATAATCAAAATGCCTGCTTATTGTTTCAAGAGTCTGACCTATGCCGCCTGCATCCCTGCTCTGTATGCAAACACTTCCGAAAATATCCCCTGATAGTATGCTCCCATCAAGCTGGGCTTTCGCGAACTGAATAAAATCATTTATATAATCGCTTTTTTCCTTTTCAAGATGGCTCATGTCATATTTGAAATTTGTTGTTTCAGGAAAACGAATATAGTCATATTGTATCTCGTCAAAACCAAGTTCAAACGCTTCTTTTGATATATCAATTATATACTGCCACGCATCTTTGTTTGACGGGTCGAGCCATGCAAGGTGCTTTTCCCCAAGGGGAACTTTAAACACCGTACCGCTTTTGTTTTTCAATGACATATCAGGTTCTTTCAGTGGCATTAAAGGATCGCTGAAACATACTACGCGGCCTATAACTTTTATGTTGTTTTCATGAAAAGTGTCAAGCACCTGCCTGACATCATACTTCTTTTTCCAGGCATTGTGTTTTACCGCAAGAGAAACCTTTGTTTCATAACAAATCTCTCCATCATCATCCTTGACATCAATAACATATGCATTAATCTCCGTATTGTTGGCCAAATCAACATAACGCTGAATACTCGCCATGGTTTCCACTGACTTCGCTGTAAGATACAGACCCTTAACCGGCAAAGAAACAGTGGAAGGCACGGGAGTCTGCGATGGTGTGGGTGATGGTGACGGCGTGGGTGTTTGGGTTGGTATGGGTGTAGCGGCATCGGTCATTGGGTTTTTCTCAGAAACCGTGCTTTCATGCCTGCTATTCTTTGCGCCAGTGTTATGAACACCGGGTTTAAAAAGCTGAACAAGCATAACAACAATGCCTGCAAGTGCAAATACAATAACCAAAAGACCAATTATTATATTCGTACGCTCGTTTCTTCTCATAGAATCTTTATACCTCAGTATTTAAAAATAATATTTCCGGGAATCGCATTTTAAAAGCCACGCATTAAGACTCAAAATCGGGTTTTATGCGAATTGCGAATTCTGCAAAAAGGATGATGCTTTTCCTGCAGAAAGATATCCGCTGATACGTTCCGCAGATACTTGGTGGCTTTTTCAAATTGCAGTCCCAACACAAAAACAGAACATAATAAACAGGAAAGCCTTGAGGTGACTTTCCAAAATTCAACCATATAACGATTATAATTAATATTATGCGTTTTAGCAACAAAACTTTTTTACTTTTATAAACCATATCCCTGCATCGTTACTGTTCACAGGCTCTGTAAAAAGATATTGTGCAATAGAAGGAAACCTCATCGGAATGAAGCTTAGAGTTGTATAAAGAGCATTAACTTACCAGTTCCTGCAAATGAAGCTCTTGTTTCCGGCATTGCACAATCTTGATCTGATCAGTAATTGAATCAGGATGTGAACAGTAGCCCTGTATCAAAAGAAGTTCCTGTTTCTCTATTGCGCAACATCCACAGGCAGGCCCGGGCGATATCCATGACCGTCCGAAACAGTAATGTAAGCCTCACCGGTTATTTCCCTACGATTTATTCTTAATCTTCGGCTTTGATACTATAGCCATAATATATCCAAAGAAAACCGCTGATGCAATCCCGACCGCACCTGCCCTGACTCCCCCGCTGAAAGCCCCGATAAGTCCTTTTTTTTCAATATCCTCTATTACTCCTTTTGCGAGCACATTCCCAAACCCTATAATCGGAATTGTGGCACCGGAGCCGCCCCATTCAACAAGCCTGGGGTAAATGCCCAACATTCCAAGCACTACTCCTGTAACGACGAAAATAACCATAATTCTGGCTGGGGTTATCTTTGTCAGGTCAATTAAAATCTGAGCCAGAACACAAATGACTCCACCCAATAAAAAAGCTCTTATAAATACCATGTTTCACCTCAACCTATTAAATTTATTTAATTCTGCTGCATTTCAACTCCTACCGCATGTGCTATCGCAGGAATGCTTTCACCCTGCTGAATACTTGTGGGGCTATGCAGCGCTCCCGTTGCAACCAATAGCAGTCTGTTTATTTCACGCCTTGATAATTTTTCCAAAAGGTACCCTGCAAAAACCGTTGCTGAACAGGCACATCCGCTGCCCCCGCAATCCGTTCCCTGTTCCGGACTGTATATCATAGTGCCGCAGTCATTATAACAATGTTTAATGTTAATACCGTTTTCTTCAAGTAGTTTTATGCAAAGGTTTTTCCCATGTTCTCCAAGATCCCCCGTAACAACCATATCATAATAATCATCAGGCAGTCCTGTTTCAGTAAAATGCGCAGTGATGGTATCCACAGCAGCAGGTGCCATGGCTGCTCCCATGTCATTTGCATCAGTTATACCCATATCTACTATTTTACCGGTTGTTATATGCACAATCCTTGGTCCGTCCCCTGCACTGCCAATCAGTACTCCACCTGAACCGGTAACAGTCCATTGAGACGTCGGAGGACGTTGATTTCCAAATTCCAATGGATATCTGAATTGTTTCTCTGCCGAGCAGAAATGACTTGATGTAATACAAATTACCCGTTCCGCCATACCACCCTCCACAACCATACTGCCTAGACTGATTGACTCCGCTATGGTTGAGCATGCACCGTACAGGCCGAAGTAGGGTATCTCAGAAGCACTTACTCCAAAGCTTGTTGCTGTACATTGGTTCAGCAAATCACCTGCAAATAAATATTGGATATCGCCGGTGGAAACATTGCCTTTCATCAGTATTTTTGATATAGTTTCGCGTATAAATTTGCTTTCTGCTTTCTCAAAACTCTTTTCACCATAATATTCATCTTCCACTACTTCATCAAAATACCTGCGAAGAGGTCCCTGTCCTTCCTTGGCCCCGACTATGGCAGCCCAGGCCTGGATAACCGGTCGGCTGTCAAGCCTGATAGTTTGTTTTCCCAATCTTGTTCCCATATACCCTCCTGATACTTTAAACTTATTTTATTTAGTTAACAAGCTTCCAGACTGTTTCACTCCTCTTTCAATGACCAGGGCCATAATTTCGGATGCTGTCTGCAGTAAATATTATGGATATTGCTGAACTACAGTGTAATGAAGCCTGTATTGATAATATAAACTTACATAACTACGCAAACAGGTAATACAATATGCCACAGATTATTGACGCCACAATCCCATATACCAAAACCGGGCCCGCAATTAAAAACATCCTGGCACCCACACCCATAACATATCCTTCTTTTTTATACTCCATGGCAGGGGATACGATTGAATTTGCGAACCCGGTTACCGGTATTGCCGCTCCTGCCCCGCCAATCCTGCCAATATCGTCATATACATTTAAACCTGTCAGAAAGGCTCCCAAAAAAATCATAATAAGTGTGGTCACAGTGCCTGCATCTTCTTGCACCATTCCTGCTGAAAGTAAAAAACTGTTTATGATTTGCGCTATTGTACAAATAGTTCCGCCAATTAAAAACGCCATCAACATATTTTTCCCTTTTCTTGTTTTTGGTGCTTCTTTCTGTGACCATTGCATATATTCCTTCCTGGTCATTTTTTTATCCATCTGTATCCTCCAAAGTTTAAATCTGTTATAACAAATACACCTTTATTGGTTATTTCTTTTTCAGCCTGGAAAAACAAAAACCAGACCATTGCCGCAATACTTAAAACCAAAAAGACGGAAATAATCACAATCCATATTTTTCTTGCCCTGTTTATAGCCCTTCCAACCATTTTTTCAACCTCCTTGCTGTCCTTTTTATTTTTTGATGTTAAGAAAAAAATATTCTTACAAATAAATTGATTCCGCTGAAAAAATGATCAATTTTACATGGGTAGCAAAAAAGATCCGAAATTGTTTTCGGATCCTTTTCTCTTTGATAAAATTTCCAAAGGGGCTGTCAGATAAAAAGATTTTCAATCAGAAAGTTTACAGGGCATCCGGCAGGTTCCGGACACTAAAAACAAATTCATTTCCGTTGTAATCAACATTAACTGTTGAGCCATTACCTAATTCTCTTTTTAAAAACCTTTCTGCCAGTTCATCCTCAATAAACTGCTGGATTTTCTTTCTTAGCGGCCTTGCTCCGTATTTTGGACTGTATCCTTTTTCAACCAGAGCATTTTTTGTCTCCTGGCTGAATGTGATGTTAATGCCTTTTTCAAGAGCATTCTGTCTGACTTCTTCAAGCATCATGTCAACAATTTTGCTGAGATCTTCCTTTGTCAAAGCATCAAATACGATTATTTCATCAACTCTGTTTAAAAACTCAGGTCTGAAAGTTTCTTTAACCGCATCCATAACTTGTTTTTCCATTACTATATTTTCATCGCGGTTATAGCCTATTCCATATCCCCGGCTACTGGTTCCCGCGTTTGAAGTCATTATAATGATGGTGTTTTCAAAATTTACAGTCCTTCCCTGGCTATCGGTTAACCTGCCGTCCTCCATTATTTGCAGCAGCATATTAAACACATCAGGATGCGCTTTCTCTATTTCATCCAGCAAAATTACAGAATAGGGCTTTCTTCGCACCTTTTCCGTCAGCTGCCCTCCCTGATCATACCCAACATAGCCCGGAGGAGCACCAATGAGCTTGGATACGGTATGTTTCTCCATATACTCCGACATATCAAGACGAATCATGGCGTCTTCATTTCCAAACAGTTCCTGCGCAATTGCCCTTGCCAGTTCAGTTTTTCCAACTCCGGTGGGGCCAACGAAAATAAACGCATTTGGCTTTCTTTTTTTGCGGAAATCTGACCGGTTGCGCCGTACTGCACGGGCCAGGCTTTCAATTGCTTTGTGCTGACCTACCACCCGCATATGCAACCTGTCTTCAAGGGCTATTAGTTTTTGCGCTTCTTCCTCTGTTATCCGGCTGACCGGTATTTTGGTCCAGGACTCTATAACATGGGCAATGTCCTCAACTTTTAAATCCAATGTTCCGTATTTTTCAGTCAGGTCGTTGATCTTATCCTGAAGCCTGCATTCTTCAACCTTGTAGTCAGCGGCCTTTTTGTAATCATCATTTAAGGCTGCCAGCTCCTTTGCGTCCTGAACCCTTTTCAGTTCCTGCTTTAATCTCTCAAGCTCAACAAGGCCATGATTTAAAAGGTTTATGCGGGAACCGGCCTCATCTATGACATCAATTGCCTTATCGGGAAGATACCGTCCATGAATATAACGGGCAGACATTTTAACAGCGGCTTCTATAACTTCGTCAGAGATCCTTACCTGATGAAAATCCTCATAGTAGCTTCTTATTCCTTTCAATATTTCAATGGAATCGTCAATTGAGGGCTCATCAATAATTACAGGCTGAAATCTTCTTTCAAGGGCAGCATCCTTTTCAATATGCTTTCTGTATTCATCAAGGGTTGTCGCGCCAATAACCTGTATCTCACCCCTGGCAAGAGCGGGTTTTAATATATTTGCGGCGTTCATGGCGCCACCCTCGGCATCTCCGGCACCTACTATATTATGCAATTCATCAATAACCAGAATAATATTCCCGTTATCCCGGGCTTCCTTTAAAATGGATTTCATCCTTGCTTCAAACTGGCCTCTGAACTGGGTGCCCGCGACAATTGCCGCCAAATCCAGCAAGTATATCTCTGTTGCAAACAATTTTGACGGAACCTGCTGATTCGCAATTCTTACAGCGAGGCCTTCAGCAATGGCTGTTTTACCAACACCCGGTTCTCCAATCTAAACAGGATTATTTTTTGCTCTCCTGTTTAAAATTTGAATTATTCGATCTATTTCTTTTTCCCGTCCGATAATTCTGTCTATTTCACCTTTTGAGGCACGCTCTGTAAGGTTTGTCCCATACATATCCAAAAACTTACGTTTTGCCTGTTTTTTTGATTTAACCCTTACACCATCATGACCAGCGTCACCGGTATTGGTTTCACGCCTGAAGTCCTTTTCCTTACTAAAATCCTGAACGGGTTTACCAAAATATCTCAGCAGCTGGTTTCCACCGCTTCCATCATCTCCGATGAAAGCTTCAGCGATGTTGTCCATATCCGCGTTTTCCAGTAAACTCATCATCTGATTGTTCAAATTCTCAAAATCCTGCTGTGTCATGCCGGTTTGCTGTAAAATCTGGTTAAGCGGGGCTATACCCTGTTTCTGCGCACATGGCATACAAAGCCCAATGGGCTGCTGTTTTCCGTCTATGACTTTGGTTATAAAAATCACTGCAATATTCACTTTGCAGATTGAACACTTCATCATATTCATCATCTCCGTTTTGTTAATTGTACTGATTAAACTGCCGTAAAAATAATTCGCATTTGGCTTCATTTCTTATAAATCAAATTTATCAATACCTGCGAAAGGAAATTTTTATCAGGTTCTGTAAATTACTATTAAGATGCGCTGTTTCACAGACATTGCCCGATACACAATATCTGTATTGGCTTTAAAACAGATTTATACAGGTTTATAGTCGGTTCTTTCGTTTCAGATATTGTGCAATGCAAATATCCGCAGCATCTACTTTTTATAATAGCACACTTTTTTTTATTTTTCCAGAATAAATTAGTCCTTCCCTTACCTTAATGGTATTTTTATGCAAGTTAGGTCAAAATGCTCTTTTCATCCGGAAAAACCGGCCTGTTATTGCCGGCACGATCGGGAATAAAGGAATAAGTTCAGTCAGCCAAGCTTTTTCAAGACTGTAATACAATTCCCTCTTCGATTGAAATTCATCTGGTCACATAAACTTTTTACAATCTGCAAACCTCTGCCGCATTCCATCAGGTTTTGTACATCGCATATTTTTCTGCACATTTTCTCATTAAGCGTCTTATATCCGTTAAAACCGCCGCCTTGATCCCTGACGGTAATTTTCAGAATATTATTTCCCTCTAAATGAACTCTCATATATATTTTCTTGTTTCTTTCAGATTCATTTCCATGCTTAATGGCATTCTGAAGCAATTCACTTAAAATTATGCGCACATCAAAATATTGGTCACTGTTTAATGATACATAGTTTTGGATTCTGTTCAATATTGACATGATGTTCTCACAGGCGCAGTGAGCATCATTTAATATAAAACCCTTATATATTTGCTTAATTTTCTCATTCTGAAAAATACCCATCCGGCTACTCCTTTGGAAACACTACTGACGCTATATATTTACCCAAATTAGTGTTACCTTCTCAGCATTTTTCTGAATTTCTCCAAAGTTTTTTTCTCCATTCTTGAAATATACATCTGTGAAACATTGAATTGTGCTGCAATTTGCTTTTGAGTCCTGTTTTCAAAAAATCGTAACTGAATAAATTTTTTCTCTGTTTCATCAAAGTGCTTCAGAGATTTCTCAAGAAAATCCCTGTTGTTTAATCTTTCAAAAGTTTCGTCATCTTCCCCGACAGTTTCGTAGAATTCCAGATCATCTTCCTCATAAATCGTCTGATCAAAGGATTGTATTTTATAAACATTCCAGGATTCAATTATTTCAAGAACAGATTCCTCGCTAAGATTCAGGTATGAGGCTATCTCATCCACTCTTGGGGATCTGCCGTTTAATTGGGTTAAGTATTCTCTTGCCTGGTTGACTTTCTGGTAAACCTCATATATTCTTCTTGGTATTCGTATAACGGACGCCTTGTCCCGAAAATATCTCTTAATCTCTCCAATAATAGTAGGCGTCGCAAAACTGACAAACTTCACTTCCGCTTTCGTGTCAAAACGTTCCGCCGCATTAATCAATGCCACACAGGCAACCTGGTATATATCATCATAATCAACGCCACGGTTTGTAAACTTTTTTGATAAAATCTCCGCAAGATAAAGATAACGTGAAACAATTTCATTTCTGATGGCCGGATCTCTTTCTTTTTTATATTTCTCTAACAGTTCAATATCAGATTCAGCACGTCCTGTTCCATGCTTTTTATTCATTCGGATAGTCCCCCAAATTTTTTCCCATGGTTATTGTGCAGTCCCCATCACATCTTACGGTAAACTCGTCCATTAAAGAAGAAATTATGAGCTTTGCAAAATTTCCTTCTTCCCCTTCAAACATGTTCCGGGCCAAGTGGTTCGTAACGTTAAACAGAACTTTAAACTTATTCGGAAACAGCTTAAATGTAATCTTATAATGTTCATTGCATTGCTCATGGTTGTATGAAATGATTTTATTGCATACTTCTGAAATGGCAACCTTAATATCTTCAATAGTATCGATATCGAAACCTGTCCTTGATGCGATGCCGGACGCAGTCAAACGGACCAGACTTACATAATCCGCTTTTTGGGGCAACTGCATTATAATCTCATCTACTATTCCATTCATGCAATTTCCTCCAGAATAAAAACTCTTTCCAGTCCCGTTATGCGGAAGAGTTTTCTGATATTTTCTTTTAACTGGTAAATGTAGACATTGCAATCGTTTTTCTTGACTCTTTTCAGTGCGCCAACCAATATTCCAAGTCCTGTGCTGTCTATATAAGTAAGCTCATCACAAAATAATTCAATATCCTTATCTCCTTCACCAACAGCTTCATACAGCCTGGATTTAAATTCCGGTGCCGAGGAAATATCCACCTCACCTTTAAGAATTAAACTTAGTCTTCCGTTATCTGTTGAATTGTTTATAATAAGTTCAAACATGGCAAACCCCCTTTACTTTTTTCTTTTCAAAGGCTCCGTCCTGTAAACTTTCCAAACCAATATAAACCTTTCAGATTTTTATGTTATTGCACATTACCCCGTGATAGTTTAAAACTACATATTTTTCTGATTTTGTTCAAGTTTTTTACTTCATTGCTTTTACAACTGCTTTTGCCATATCCACTCTTTTACTGTTTACAACAATTGTCGCAATAACTTTTTCGGCAACTATGTTGTTTTCTTTTATAAATTCGCTGTCGGTAATATCAATTCCATATTTTTTTGCTTCCTCGAAAACCGGTTTGCCGTCTTCAGTCTCGCCAATCCTGGCAGAAGCCTTTATGTAGGCTTCCTCCGGAAAATCAAGTTCATTGACAAAGTCATCAAGCGGATGAAACATGCCCTGAAGAGCTGATTCTTTAAAAGTTTCTTCATCCAGAAGAATGATGTCTATTTCCCGGGTGGCTGTCATGGCAGCCATTTTCATCCTTATAGCAGCCTCATACTGGGGATCACCGGACATCAGGGGCAGAACCTCCACTGACGGAGCAGTTATGTCCGGGTAGTTGTTTATAAGATCATTGCTGATTTTTTCTTCACTGTCCGTATATATATTACCGTAAAAGACCATGTAAAAGTCCGGCGGAACGTTGGTTATACAGCTTCTGACCAAAGAAAACAACGCGACAAGTAAAATGGCTCCGACAATAAAGTATATTTTATAATAATGCAGAAAGTTCTCCACTTTCACAGGATCTTTTTTTAAAATCCTTGACAATATTGGTGGATTTTCCCTGAGAGCCCTCTGTCTTTCTTCTTCAGCCTTGTCGATATAAGTTATTCCCATAAGCAAATTATATGCTTTGGTAATATCTTCAATTGTGTAGCCATTTTCGTCTTTTTCAATTGTTCTGAATTTTCTGGCCAAAACACCATACCGCTTTGCAATTTCGTCCTTTGTAGCATCCTGATTAACTCCGAGAATCTTACAAGCTTCAATTCTATCAAATTGGCTCAAATTCGCGACCCCCAATCATATTTTTTACTCTTTGGGCTTCATTGTTGGGAATAACAATACATCCCTGATAGAGTATGAATTGGTGAACAGCATTATAAGCCTGTCTATTCCGATTCCCAACCCTCCTGTCGGAGGAAGGCCATGCTCCAGGGAAATTATATAGTCCTCATCCATCATATTAGCCTCTTCATCACCTTCTTCGCGCTTTTTCACCTGGGCCATAAAGCGCTCTTTCTGATCAATGGGATCATTCAGCTCTGAATAGGCGTTGGCCATTTCCCGTCCGGTAATGAAAAGCTCAAACCTTTCGGTTAATTCAGGCTTATCCGGTTTTCTTTTTGTCAAAGGCGAAACTTCAACCGGGTAATCCATAACAAATGTAGGCTGGATTAAATTGTTCTCAACAAACTCTTCAAAAAACAGGTTCAATATTTCACCCTTTGGCAGATTGCCATCAATTTCAATCCCTTTTTCTTTCGCAGCCTGTACTGCTTCATCATTGGACATTGCGTCAAAATCAAGACCGGTATATTCTTTAACCGCGTCAACCATTGTTATTCTTTCCCAGGGTAAGGACAGATAAATTTTCTGCCCCTGATATTCTATTTCCAGTGTGCCTAAAACCTCTTTCACCACATGTGTAATCAGGCTTTCAGTTAATTCCATCATCCCTTTGTAGTCAGTGTAAGCTTCATAAACCTCCAAAAGAGTAAACTCGGGGTTGTGTTTAACCGAAATACCTTCATTCCTGAACATCCGTCCCATTTCATATACTTTTTCAAGACCGCCCACAATTAAACGCTTAAGGTACAGTTCCGGAGCAATCCGTAAATACAAATCAATATCCAGGGTGTTGTGATGTGTGATAAAAGGTCTTGCCGCAGCTCCTCCGGGTATTGTATTCAGTATGGGAGTGTCAACCTCCAAAAAGCCTCTGTCGTTTAAAAAGTTTCGAATGGATGTAATTATTTTGCTTCTCAGGATAAATGTATTTTTAACTTCCGGATTCATTATCAAGTCCAGATACCTTTGGCGATATCTGATGTCGGTGTCCTTAAGCCCATGGAATTTTTCAGGCAGGGGACGAAGTGATTTAGACAATAAAGTGTATTCGGAAACCCTGACCGATATTTCACCCATGCGAGTTTTAAAAACTGTGCCTTTAACACCAATTATATCACCAATATCAAGTTTTTTAAACTCATCATAAACCTCAATGCCCAGGTCGTTAATTTTGAAGAATAATTGTATTTTCCCGTGCCTGTCATGTAAATCACAAAAACTTGTCTTGCCCATTCCTCTTTTGGCCATTAACCTTCCGGCGATTGAAACGGTTGTGCCCTCAAGTTCATCAAAGTAATTTATGATGTCGGCGGTTTTATGGGTTATATCATATTTAACAGTGTGAAAGGGATCCTTTCCTTTCTCCTGCAGCTCACTCAGTTTTTGTCTTCTGACCATCAGTATCTCATTTAAGTCCTGTTCAACTGTATTTTCAATAATTTTGTCCGCCATAATAACCTCCCGGATTTAGTATGTCATGAATATATATAAAAACAGCTTACATATTAATGTAAACTGTCTTTTTAAATTATACCTCATGAAATTTTGATTAACAATACCCGGACAGTTTATTTGTATATTTCGAGGATCTTAAGCTTAACTGTTCCATCGGGTACGTTTACCACCACAATGTCACCTGCTTTTTTACCAATCAGTGCACGCCCCACAGGTGAATCATTTGAAATCTTGTTTACTGACGGGTCTGCTTCCGTCGAACCTACAATATGATAATCCAACTCTTCATCAAACTCTTCATCATAGACCTTTACACGGGTTCCCAACTTAACGGTATCCGTTTCAACCTCATCCTCATCAATAACTATTGCGCTTTTCAGCATGTTTTCCAACTGAACAATCCTGACCTCATTTTTCATCTGTTCATTTTTAGCCTCATCATATTCCGAGTTTTCAGATATGTCACCAAAGGCCAATGCCTGCCTTATTCTCTCCGCAATCTCCCGTCTTTTTTCCCCCTTTAACTGCTCCAACTCATCCTCAAGTTTCTTTAAGCCTTCATAAGTTAAATATATCTCTTTGCCACTCATACAACG
>JAAYGP010000268.1 GCA_012727625.1 Clostridiaceae bacterium | reverse complement strand
ATCAATGACTGTTGGACCTATAATCGCTCGTAGAAGTACCAAAAGAACCAATACCATTAGTCCCGCCATTATCCACAACATGCTCAGTCCTCCTTTGTGTACATGCTTCAAGTTTTTTAATTTCATTAATGATCCGCCAATATAACAAGTCAATTCCGGTTTTTTCCGTAAGCGCATGCACAATGAATCTGCCCGTTTCCGGATCAACATCAACGGTCACTGTGCCTGGGGTAATGGCTATACAGGTTGCAAGAAGTACCCTGCCCCAATTACTCTCGATAGAAGGTTCCATGATCATAAAAACTGGCTTTGCAGGTGGATCCGAAAACAGTAATGTCTTAGCCACGGCAATATTAGCTTGAATAATATATCCAACCAGCAATGCAAGGAAGTACCCTAAGCGTAACAATTCCTTTATATTTGGTGTATTAGGGAGTCTTGAACCAAGATCCTGCCAAAACAAAACAGTGAGCAATGAAAGGAGTGTTCCCGCCAAAACATGCTGAAGATCAACCTCAGCAGAAATTATTAGCCAAAATACTAACAACAAAGCAAACAAAACCAATGATCTTTTCCGCATAATGAACCCCCCTTTTTTAAAAATTCCGGCTCACAGATAATCCGGAGCGTTATTCTGTTCATGTTCTCATTAAGCATTCCCCAATGGTTCATATGCACATTTATCCTCTCCATCTTGTGACGCATCCAGGAATGCCCTTTTTATAGCACTCTCCATTTTCCTGAACACGCGGTTTCTGCCAAGGCTGTCTACTACGCCCATTCTAATCAGCATTTTAAGGGGTCTACGGTTGAGCCCTCCTATGTATATATTCTTGCCTTTCTCCTGTAATCCCTTAATAATATCTAAAAGCACCAATATTCCAGTTTCATCAATAAAAGGCACTCCAGACAAATCTAAAATAAGGTAATTTTTATCGGTTATTTCCCTTAAGTTGCGTTTAAAATTTTCTGCTCCAATAAAAAATAAAGGTCCATTGAAAGCGATTGCTTCAATATCGGGATGGGGTGGGAGAGCTAAGGCTTTAGCGTTCTTTTTGCCGACTACTGCCCCATATGGCGAAGAAACCAATTCAACCAATACTGCAATACCTGACAAAGTGATCCCTACTGCCACAGCAACAGTCAGATCCTTCACCACCGTCAGTATGGTAGTGATTATCATAATGGCTCCATAGCTCCAACGGGTACGTGGTATACGCCTTATGCTTTTCCAATCAGCGGTGCGAACTGAAGCAACCATAAGGATAGCAGCCAATGAGGCTAAGGGTATACGCTTTACTACAGAACCAAAAACCAAAACCATCAGCATCAGGAAAACTGCATGTAAAATACCAGAAATCCGTGTGCGTCCACCGCTATGGATATTAACTCCGGAGCGGGCTACGGCGCCGGCTACAGGCACGCCGCCTAATAAAGAAGAAGCAAGATTGCCCAGACCTTGGCCGATAAGTTCCCTATTGCTGTCATGAATTTCTATATAATCCCCTAACTTTCCAACTTCCCACTCATCGCTCGCATCCTCAATAAACATTTACGGTAATATGCTTGAACTAAATCTTCTAGTGTTTTATTCTGTCTTGTCAGAAGATCAATTTTATCGTCAAGGGATGATAAAACCCTGT
>JAAYGP010000267.1 GCA_012727625.1 Clostridiaceae bacterium | reverse complement strand
GTCCAGGGGAACACCGCGTATTGCCAACCGTCTGCTGAAACGAATACGGGATTTTGCACAGGTCAGATCCAACGGGATTATTGATCTTGACATTACCAGATACGGGCTTAATGCTCTTGAGGTTGATGAGAAAGGTCTTGACCGTGTTGACAGAAATTTGTTATATTGCATTATAAATAAATTCGGCGGAGGGCCTGTAGGTCTGGAAACACTTGCAGCGTCCACAGGCGAGGAAGCTGACACCATTGAAGACGTTTATGAACCTTTCCTGATGCAGCTGGGCTTTATTCAGAAAACACCACGGGGACGAAAGGCAACTAATCTGGCATACAGGCATTTGAACATTGAACCGGATCATCCTGAGCAAATAAGCATTATTGATTAGCAAGCGATATCAATGTTCCTATATGAAGAATGCTTTCACTATCCAATTAATTAAATAAGAATTAATGAATGAATCAGCCCTTGTATATGGGCTGATAAATCCGGTATGCAGAATACCAGATTTTCAGGAGGAGAAAAAATCTATGGCCGTTAAAACAGGGTTTATTGGAACAGGAAACATGGGAGGAGCAATTTTAAAGTGTCTTTCAAGGCAAAATGGCAGGTATGAGCTTTTTGCATACGAATTGAACACAAAACTGGCTGATGAGCTAAGCCGGAAATATCCTGTAAGCTTTTTAGATTCCATTTGGGAGCTTGTAAAAACCTGCCAGGTTATTATTGCTGCCGTGAAACCTGCGCAAATGGATACTGTCATGAAGCAATGCACAGATTCTTTTGATTCATCCAAGCTGTTTATAACAATAGCCGCAGGGCTTCCAATAAAATATTATGAAAATTTCCTTGGAAAAGACAGTAAAATCGTAAGAACCATGCCAAACACCCCTGCTTTGATAGGTGAGGGCATGACTATTGTATCCTACGGAAAGAATGTGGAAAAAGTTGAAGCCGAGCTTGTTAACGATATATTTTCAAGCGTTGGCAAAGTTGAAGAAATGCCGGAAAGCATGATGAGTGAGGTAATAGCTTTAACAAGCAGCAGTCCCGCATATGTTTTTATGATGCTGGAAGCAATGGCAGACGCGGCTGTACGTGCGGGGATACCAAGAAATACAGGTTACAGGCTTGCTGCCCAGGCAGTTTCAGGGTCTGCAAGGATGGTGCTTGAAACAGGCATGCACCCCGGTATATTGAAAGATATGGTTTGTTCACCTTCAGGAACAACTATTGAAGCTGTTGCCACCCTTGAGAGGAATGGTTTCCGTAATGCCATAATTGAGGCAATGGACAATTGCACAAAAAGAGCCAGGGAAATAGGCAGGGAGATTGATAAATGAAAGAAGTTGAGATATACTCCGACGGGGCATGTTCGGGAAATCAGGGAAAAGGCGGATGGTGTGCAGTACTATTATACTAAGGGCATGAAAAGGTTTTATCCGGCTTTGAAGATGATACCACAAACAACAGAATGGAACTTATGGCGGCCATTAAAGGACTTGAAGCATTAAAAGAAAAATGCCGTGTTAAACTATATAGCGACAGTGCTTATCTTGTGAATGCTTTTTTGGAAGGATGGCTTGAAAACTGGGTGAAAAACGGATGGACCCGGGGCAAAGGAAAAGAAATAAAAAACCTCGATTTGTGGCAGAGGTTATATTCTTTGACTCAACAGCATTCTGTTCAGTGGGTAAAAGTAAAAGGGCATTCCGACAATGAATACAATAACCGTTGTGATAAGCTGGCAACCGGTGAAATTGCCAAAAACAAGGAGAATAATGTATGAACTATTATGAAAAGACAATTAAGGATGAACGGAAATATACGGGAAATATTATTAATGTCAGCAGACTTACGGTAGAATTACCTAATGGGAAAGTTGCCACAAGGGATGTTGTCAGTCATCCGGGAGCAGCTGTTGTTGTTCCTATTACAGATGACGGCATGCTTTTAATGGTAACTCAGTACAGAAAGCCGTGCGACATGATTTCGCTGGAGCTTCCGGCAGGAAAGCTTGATGACGGCGAAGATCCGGAAGTCTGCGCTAAAAGGGAACTGCTTGAAGAAACCGGTTATTTGGCGGGAAATATGGTAAAAGCATTAAATATTCATTCCACGCCGGGGTTTTCCGATGAACTTTTGCATATGTATGTTGCAACAAATCTTATTAAATCGGAAGCGTGTCCTGATGAGGATGAATTTATAACCTGCAGCAAACATTCCATACCGGACTTAATAAACATGATTAAGGAAGGGAAAATAACAGACGCTAAAACCATTGTAGGTATTTTTTTGGCTGATAAAATAAAAAAAGGTGAGTATAAAATCAGTTAAGTTTGCATAAATATGAATTATGTGGTAAGTTAGTAGAGCAAGGTATATAATTTATAATAATCATAGATACATTAATGTGTTTAAGCTTTCTATACCTGTACAACTTCACAACAGCACAGGTTTATCTTTTCTTTAATAAAAACAGGGGAAATAATTTTACCATACATAAAACACAGCTTAGTCGACTCAGCTTATCTCTGGTATAACATGACTCAATGATATTTCCTGCCATTTACGGGTGGCGGGTACCGGCTTTTGAAATCAGGCTATTTTAAAAATTTCCTGCGGTTGATTCCATTGTTATTATGAAAGCCGGATTTAAATCTTATTCGTGTAGGGGTGGAACGCAATGGAAAATCTGGTAACTGAATTTATTAATTATCTGAGAGAGGAAAGAAAACTTTCGCAAAATACGCTTATGTCTTATAAACGTGATATTGAACAGTATATTATGTTTTTGCAGGAGAAAAATGTTGAAGATATTCAGCAAAGCAGCAAGACAACCATTTCAACTTATATGAATTACCAAAACAAGCAGGGAAGGGCTCTTACCACCATTTCCAGAAGCCTGGCTTCAATACGTGCTTTTTACAGGTTTTTGATTTCCCATGACTTTATGAAAGGCAATCCTACTATAGGGCTGGAATCACCAAAGGTAGAGAAAAAGATCCCGCAAATTCTTTCGGAAGAGGAAGTTAAAATACTTTTAAGTCAACCCCAGAAAATGGGCCTTAAGGGTGCCAGGGACAAAGCCATGCTTGAATTGCTTTATTCAACAGGTATAAGGGTTTCGGAACTGATAGCGCTTAATGTTGATAGTATAGACCTTGAAAAAGGAGAGCTGACCTGCTGTCATAACAATCGGGAAAGAAAAATACCTGTATGGAAAAGCTGCATTAATGTAATGAAAAATTACCTGAAGGAAGTCAGACCGTTTATGTTAAGGGATAAAAACGAGACAGCCCTGTTTGTGAATACCAACGGCAACAGACTTACCAGGCAGGGCTTTTGGAAGATTGTAAAATACTATACATCAAAGGCCAACATTAAAAAAGATATTACCCCGCATACTCTGCGCCATTCTTTTGCTGCGCACCTTGTGAAAAAGGGTGAGGATATCAGGGATATCCAGGTAAAGCTCGGCCATTCGGATATATCATCAACCCAGGTTTACCTGCAATTGGCGGATGTCGATTTATAGCAGTGAAGGAATCACTTTCCCGAAAAATAACATAATTTTATAAGCAGCACAAAACATATTCCAACAATTAAATAAAGGCAGGAAGGAAATCAGCCCCTCCTGCCTTTCAAACAGCCGGCTTGCTATTCCTCGCTTCTCTCTATATGTCTATATGCTTCATTCCGCTAAAGTTTCTTTCAGTTCATAATATCTCTTAACAGAACCTGCAAACAGTAACCATGACCGTTATTGTGAAAAATAAATGGTTGTATGAGACCTTGACGCTGCCACCCGTATGGTTTAGAATCATAACAAACATTATTCTTATTTGTAGTATGGAAGTATGGTAGCAGGAGGTCATTATTATGATTATCGTAATGAAGCCTGACGCAAGTCAGAGCCATATCCGGAAAGTAGTAGAGGTTTTGGAGAAAAACCATCTTAAGGCACATCTGTCTAAAGGAAAACAACTTACTATTATAGGTGTTATCGGTGATAAGTCAGTATTGTCCGAAGCAAATCTTGAAGCGATGGACGGAGTTGAAAGACTCGTTCCAATCACTGAATCATACAAGCTGAGCAACAAAAAATTTAAACCTGAACCAAGCGTTATTAAAGTTAAGGGATTTTCAATAGGGGGAGGCCGTTTCAGCATAGTGGCCGGTCCATGCTCGGTTGAAAGCCGGGAACAGCTTCTTAAGACAGCCCGTTTCCTGAAGACCCAGGGCGTATGCTTTCTCAGGGGGGGAGCGTTTAAGCCGAGAACGTCCCCTTATGCTTTTCAGGGTCTTGGTCAGCAAGGACTTGAGTATCTTAAGGAAGCCGCGGAAGAAACAGGAATGGCCATCGTTACAGAAGTGACAAGCATGAAAACTCTGGAGATTGCCATTGATTATGCTGACGTTTTCCAGATTGGGGCCCGTAATATGCACAGCTTTGAGCTGCTGAAGGAAGTCGGTAAAGCGGGAAAACCTGTTGTGCTCAAGAGAGGCTTGTCAGCTACAATAGATGAATGGCTGAATGCAGCCGAGTATATAATGCGGGAGGGAAACAACCGGGTAATCCTGTGTGAAAGAGGAATAAGGACTTTTGAAACGGCAACCAGGAATACGCTTGATATAAGTGCTATTCCGGTAATACGGAACAAATCCCATCTGCCTGTATTAATTGATCCAAGCCATGCGACGGGTGTAAGGGATTATATTGTGCCTTTATGCAAGGCTGCCATGGCTGTCGGAGCAGACGGAATAATGGTGGAAGTCCATCCGGCACCGTCGGAAGCTCTTTCTGACGGGGCGCAATCTTTGGATTTTGAAGATTTCAAAAAAATGCTTTCTGAGCTGAAACCCCTGGCAGAGCTTTGCGGGAAGGTGATGGACAGATGAAAAAAATTGGAGTTATCGGCCTTGGAATCATTGGAGGCTCTTTAGTAAAAGCCATATCCAAAAAAGGATTATCGGATTGCATTGTGGCATATAACCGTAATCCTGAAATAACAGCCCTTGCAGTAAAGGAAGGAACGGTGCACAAGGCTGCCCGGGAAATAGACGAGAGCTTTGAGGATTGCGATATCATTTTTATTTGCGTGCCGGTGGATGTTATACCCGGAATTGTTTATAAACTCAGTGGTATTGTAAAAAAAGGCTGCATACTGACGGATGTGGGCAGCACAAAAACAGACGTTATGAAAGTTGTTGAAAACATCGAAATACCATTCATGTTTATTGGCGGACATCCTATGGCTGGTTCCGAAGAGACCGGATACAGGCACGCAAGGCATAACCTGTTTGAGAATGCCTATTATATATTAACTCCGCCAAAAAACACCGGGAAAAAGTATGTTGAAAATCTTGCAGGCTTCATAGAATCGCTCGGCGCTTTGCCAATTATTCTGAAACCGGAGGAACATGACTATGCCGTCGCTGCAATCAGTCATGTGCCGCATGTGCTTGCTTCATCACTGGTTAACACAATAAGGGATTTGGATGATGATAAAAAGCTCATGCATACATTGGCCGCGGGTGGCTTTCGGGATATTACAAGGATTGCTTCATCCTCACCTGAAATATGGAAAAGCATATGCTTAACAAACAAGGGCAATATTATATTGATTATTCAAAAGTTTATGGAAAAAACAGAGCAATATATAAACGCGCTGATTAAAAATGATGATAAAATGCTGAGTTCGCTGTTTTCCGATGCGAAGGATTACAGGGATTCCTTTTCTGAAAAAAGAGTCGGCGCGTTGTTTAAAACCTATGACATTATAGTCGATGTGGAAGATAAACCGGGTGTTATCGGTACCATAGCGGGTGAATTTGGGAAACGTGGCATCAGCATAAAGAATATTGGCATCAATAACAGCCGCGAGATGGAAAAGGGCGCCATGGAGATTTGCTTTTACGACAGGGAGAGTCAGATAAACAGCCTGAATATTCTAAAATCCATGGGCTATACAGTAAGTATTCGTTAATGTATAAACCTTTGCCAAACTTGCAGGAAACGCCTAAAATGTGGTATAGTAAGGGTAGTTAGCTGTTTGGAGGGAAAAGTTTTGGCAGGAAAAACACAAAAGAAAAAAGTCAATAACGCTAAAAAAACCGATACGAGCAAGAAAAAAAACAGGAATAAAATTAATCGGAACGAAAGTGTTAAAAATGCCCGAAACCGGCAAAAAGCATCTCAAAGCAGAGTCTCGCATACAAAAGTCAGGAAAATAGATGATAAAGTGCAACATCGTGAATTTATGGGTGTTTTAATAATTGCGTTCAGCATTCTTTTTGGCTTGAGCGTCTATTTTAAAGGGCTTACCGGACTGTTTGGAGAATTGGTTCTGGAGATTTCAACCGGGATGGCGGGTTTCAACGCGTTTTTAATACCTCCTTTAATGTTAATTAACGGAGTTCTGGTTATATTTTATCCGCGCAGGCCTAAAGTCAGAAATAAGGCTGTGTTGATTTTTTAGCTCCTTATAGCCATCAGCGCAATTTTCAATGCCGGTTCATATAATAAGTCTGATTATGTAAACATGTCGGCATTTCAGTATATAAAACATTTTTACGAAACAGGGCAGAAGATTACAGACACACCTTACACATTAAGCGGCGGCGTATTTGGTGGTATTATGGCAATACCGCTCTGCCTTGTATTCCAGAAAACAGGCACCATCATTATTCTTGGAACCGTTAGTATTTTACTGGCAATGATGATAACTGAGATATCCCTGAAAAGGGTCGTTCATAATACCGTTGTACATATGAAGAGTTTCCATGACAGATATACGGAAGAAAATGATGAGATTTATGATGATACCGATGAACCGGTATTTTTAAAGGAATTGGACGAGCCTATACATAACATTGATATTAACAGATGCGCAAACAGTGGAAAAGTAATAGATTTTCCCCTGGTCAGAGACACACCTGAAAATGATGCTTCAATAAGTGACAAATTAGTTAAGCCTGAAGTTGTGGAAGAGCCGCGCGCATCGGTTCTGGAAAGAAAGACAGCAAGAAGGCAGAAAAAAGCAGGCATCGCGTCAGTGCCTGACATCCGCGTTATGACAATTAAGGATCGGGAATATCGGTTTCCTCCTTTTGCATGTCTGAATGAGCCTGCTGACGGCGGAGTAAGCACCAGAAGGCTTAAGGCTTCAGCTCTTGAAAACGCGAAAAAGCTGGAAGATACACTGAATAGTTTTGGAATAAGCGCTCAGATAATAAATGTGGCTGTTGGCCCTGCTTTTACCAGGTTTGAGCTTCAGCCCAGCCCCGGGGTTAAAGTCAGCAGGATTGTTAATTTAGCTGATGATATTGCACTTAGCCTTGCGGCGCAGGGAATTCGCATTGAAGCTCCCATACCGGGAAAAGCCGCTGTGGGTATTGAGGTGCCAAACCAGGAAGTTTCTCCGATATTATTGAGGGAGGTTATTGAAACGCCCGATTTTGTGAAATTCAAATCCCGTTTGGCGGTGGGTTTGGGAAAAGATATTTCCGGCAATAATGTAATTATTGATTTGGCAAGAATGCCTCATCTTCTTATTGCAGGTGCTACAGGCTCAGGAAAAAGTGTTTGCATTAACAGTATTATAATCAGCCTTCTGTATAAAGCCACACCTGAAGAAGTAAAACTGCTCATGATTGACCCTAAGGTGGTTGAACTTGGAGTTTACAATGGAATACCTCACCTTTTGATACCTGTTGTTACTGATCCGGCTAAAGCGGCGGGGGCGCTGCAGTGGGCGGTTCAGGAAATGATTAACCGGTATAAGCTTTTTGCTGATATGGGAGTTCGCGATATAACAGGTTACAATAAAAATATTGAAGACACTGAAGATGGATATAAGTTGCCTCAGATTGTCATTATAATTGATGAACTGGCTGATCTTATGATGGTGGCTCCCCACGATGTTGAGGATTCCATATGCAGGCTGGCACAAATGGCGCGTGCTGCGGGCATGCATTTGGTAATAGCAACCCAGAGGCCGTCGGTTAATGTTATTACAGGTGTTATAAAGGCAAACATTCCATCAAGAATATCCTTTGCGGTATCATCCCAGGTTGATTCCAGAACCATATTGGATATGGCAGGCGCGGAAAAACTTTTGGGAAAAGGGGATATGCTGTATTATCCTGTGGGTCTGCAAAAACCAATCCGTGTTAAGGGCACTTTTATTTCCGACAAGGAAGTGGAACAGGTTGTAAATTATGTAAAAGAACAGGTATCCGCAGAATATAACGAGGATATTATAGAAAAAATAGCTGAAAACAACAACGGACCCGGCAAAGGGGAAATGGAAGCTGATGAGCTGCTTCCCCAGGCAATTGAGATGGTTATCAGTTGCGGACAGGCTTCGGTTTCACTTATACAAAGGCGTTTTAAAGTAGGATATGCCCGTGCGGGCAGGATTATTGATCAAATGTCTGAAAGAGGTATTATAAGCGGCTTTGAAGGAAGTAAACCAAGAAGGGTACTTATCAGCAAAGAGCAGTGGGATGAGATGAAAATGGGCATGGAGGATGGAAGATGAATATCCCGATGATTTTCGTGGCAGTTATAACGTGTTTATTAGCGCTTTATACAATGAACAGGTTTATTAAAAGGCCGGGTGTTTTTTCGGCTTTATTGCTGTTAATTCAATTGCTTTCGGCATCCGTTTCTTTTTTTTCTATTCTTGAAAATGTATTGACAACGCCTGCTTTTGAGCTTTCAGCCATATTTGCCGGAGTACTTCTGCCGGCGCCGGTGATTGTTTATGATCACTGTAAAGCTTATAAAAAGATAAAAAAGATGGGGGTTGGAGTACCTTTTTTTGAAAGCAGGGAAAAAAAGACCCGTGAGCGCTGGAGTGTTGCAGCTTTCACAGAATCGCCGGAGCTTTGGAAGGAAGCCGTGCATGCCAGGGATGTATATCGTTCGTTATCAATAAAGGATTATGTTATAAAGGAAAACATAAAAAAGCAACTTGTTTTAACTCAGCGTCTTATTAATCTGGAGCATTATGAAAAAGCAGCCGAACGGTATCGCTTTCTTTTTTCAATTCTCCCTTTTTCGCCTCTGATTGCCTATAATACAGGTTACTTATACTGCTTTACCGGTAAATACCGGGATGCCTACAAAATACTTGGAAAAGCTCTCAGGATGAATAAAAAGGGTAAAGATTCATTAAAGGAATCAGATGATTTGGAAAAATCTGTTAAGACATATAACGCAAAGGACTTGGATGCTATGATCCACTTCAACATAGGATTTGCGTTGTATAACATGAAAAAGTATGAACATGCAATAAGGCATTTCCAAAAAGTTGTGGAGCATAAACCGGATCTTGCCGTTGCTTATAAAAATATAGCCCGTGCCTGCATAAAAATAAATATGAGCGACAAAGCAATTGAATACCTTGAAAAAGGCCGTCTTGACTTACGCGATGATAAGATGAGAATTGTTCTTGGAAGCATCTATTATTCAAAAGGCGATACAAAAAAAGTTCTTGAAGTTTTGGATGAAGCTGCAGGCTCGAAATTTAAGCATTGTGAAGGATTACTATGGAGAGGAAAGGCAGCTATCAGGGAAAAGGAATATGATAAAGCCATTGAATGCTTTAAAGC
>JAAYGP010000266.1 GCA_012727625.1 Clostridiaceae bacterium | reverse complement strand
GTTAAAATTTTTACCATTGAATTTCTTAATTTTTTCATCATAAATCCTCCACAAAAAATTGTTTTCAACTGTTTATGTTTTAAAGTCACAAAGCTGCATATGTTATAAGTTATGATTCAGAATCAGTAAAATAGCCTTAAAAAGATCCGGTTAAAAATGTATTTTGTATCCTGTGAAAAATGATCCGTATAACTTTATTTCGACAACTTGCTTCTTAGTGCAGTTGCTTATTGATATACAGATCTGTCTGCATTTCCCTGTCAGTTAAATGAATAATAAATAGTGATTTGAATTATTATATCTTTTATCCTTATATTATACTGGAACAATTTTGAATTTGTAAATACAGTTTGTAAAAAATGTTGGTTTTCTTGTTTAAGTCTCGTTTGAAAAGAAAACTCAATTCTTAAAACTGTTATGGTGGAAATTACTTTCACAAAGTAGAATTT
The DNA here is from genome assembly GCA_012727625.1 of Clostridiaceae bacterium. Taxonomy (GTDB): domain Bacteria; phylum Bacillota; class Clostridia; order DSM-8532; family DSM-8532; genus JAAYGP01. The sequence goes on along the minus strand of JAAYGP010000266.1, from coordinate 1,949 downwards.
TACTTCAATTGCCCTTTTTTATTCAGGCTATGGTTGAAAAAGCAAATTTCATCTTAATTTTATAGGTAATAGAATTTAGTTCTTCAAACAAAAGAAGGGCAGTATGGAAACCAATGAGAACCGTTTTATTTTGTATATAAACACCAAAAGCGAAAGCAGTAAGCCAGTTGTTTTGAGCAAAAATATTATTGACTTCAGGCGGGTTTCCTGCTAAAATTAAAATGCAGTAAATGATAATAATTATCAAAATCAATATTATAGAAAGAGGAGATTTGCTTGAAAAAGACATTAAAGAAAATGAAAGTCGGAGAAAAAGCAATAGTTTCCAAAATTGAAGGCGATGGCCCGGTTAAAAGAAGGCTTATGGATATGGGAGTAACAAAAGGAACTGTCGTTATGGTCCGAAGAGTTGCTCCATTTGGTGATCCGATTGAAATTAATCTCCGCGGTTATGAATTAACTTTAAGAAAAGCGGAAGCTGATAATATTATTGTGCAAGCATTGGCTTAGCTTGCTGCTTAAGCCTTGCCAGACGGAATTTTATTAAAAAACTTCATGATGCTTTCTTGGGTTAAACTCCCTGTGGATTGGTTAGAATGCGATATAAGCCATATGTAAGCGGCTTAAAGGCAGGCGGTAACACTTGTGGGATGTTATTGAAAATACAATATAATCATTTTTAAACAAATAAGGTTTTTAAGTTTTAATGCCGCGTTAAGCGGCGTTTTTTAAAGCAGATAATTGATAATGATAATAATTATCAAATGAGGGGGACAAAATGGGTTACAGGTTTGCGTTAGTTGGAAATCCCAATTGTGGCAAGACCACAATGTTCAATGAGATAACGGGCAGTACACAATACGTTGGTAACTGGCCTGGTGTTACTGTTGAAAAAAAAGAGGGAAAAGCCAGAAAAGTAAATGAAGATATAAGAGTTATTGATCTTCCGGGCATATATTCACTTTCTGCATATTCGCTTGAGGAAATTATTGCCATGGATTATATTCTGGAAGAAAAGCCTGATGTAATTATAAATATAGTTGAAGCGACCAATATTGAAAGAAACCTTTATCTGACAACACAGCTTATGGAGATTGGCATACCTGTTGTTGTCGCGCTTAATATGATAGACGCGGCAGAGAGAAGAGGGGATAAAATCGATATCACTGCTCTTGAAGAACTTCTTGGTGTTCCTGTAGTCCCGACATCCGCCAGCAAAGGCAGGGGGGTTGCTGAACTTGTTGAAAGAGCTCTTTTAACTGCTAAAGAATGCAAAAGCAGCAAGTCTTTCATGAGTCAGACGTTTAAAATATATGATGAAAAGATAGAGGAAGCATTGAATGATATCGAAAATGAGTTATCCCGAATGAAGGACGATATTGGGAAAAGACGTTGGGTTGCCGTAAAGCTTCTTGAGGGAGATGAAAAAGTACTTGAAAAGCTTAAGATTAAGGAAAGTTTTTTTTCTGTTATAAAACAGCACAGGCTTAAACTGGAAAAAGAATATGACAATGATATTGAAACAATTATAACAGATAACCGTTACAGATTTGTGACCGATATTGTCGGGAAAACGGTTAAAAAAAGATCAGACAGCGAATTAACAATTTCAGACAAGATAGATAAGGTTGTAACAAATCGTTTCCTTGCAATACCTTTGTTTCTTTTTCTTATGTTCTGTATTTTTCAAATCACCTTTGGAACGATTGGCCCGTTTACAGTAGACTTTATGGACAGTTTAATCAACGATAAAATTTCCAAGGCGGTATACGAATGGTTAATAGCCAATGGTGCCGCGGAATGGCTGGTAACTCTGGTAGTTGACGGCATAATCACAGGAATGGGCAGTATATTCGTATTTGTACCACAGATTATGATTTTATTTTTGTTCATATCTTTGCTTGAGGACAGCGGATATATGGCAAGGGCTGCTTTCGTCATGGATAAGC
>JAAYGP010000265.1 GCA_012727625.1 Clostridiaceae bacterium | reverse complement strand
TTTTGATTTTTTTATGTAATGTATTATGATAATATATGATATTATATAGGGTATAAATGAACCTGCCCGTACAATTATAAAAAGTTAGCATAAATATATGCTTTTTAACTTAGGATAAGATAAAGAAAAAAGATTAGAGCTTAAAACAAATGCCTGCGGGTTCGTATAGCAAAGCAATCCGGGCAAAGTAAAATGAAAGGAAATTTATTATTATGCCACGTTTGGATGGAAGAAAAAATAACGAGCTGAGAAAAGTTAATATAATACGCAACTATATTCATCACGCGGAAGGCTCTGTACTTATTGAATTTGGAAACACCCGTGTAATATGTACTGCATCCGTTGATGATAAGGTTCCGCCTTTTAAAAAGGGAACAGGCGAAGGATGGGTTACCTCGGAATACAGTATGCTTCCCCGTTCAACACAAACCCGTAATGTCAGGGATATAAGCAAACTGAAAAAAAGCGGCAGATCCAATGAAATTCAACGGTTAATAGGCAGGTCGCTAAGATCCGTTGTTGACTTCAGGCAGCTGGGTGAACGTACTATAATAATAGATTGTGATGTAATCCAGGCAGACGGTAGCACCAGAACCGCAGCAATTACAGGCAGTTTCATTGCTTTAATGGACGCCTGCAGCTATCTTGTCGACAAGAAAATTATTACAGGTATTCCCATAACTGATTTTGTCGCAGCTGTCAGCGTCGGGCTTGTTAACGGCCAGGAAATGCTTGACTTATGCTATGAGGAAGATTCCAATGCTACTGTAGATATGAATGTTGTTATGACAGACAACGGTAAGCTTATAGAGGTTCAGGCTTCAGGCGAATTAGCGCCTTTTTCCCGTAAGGAACTTTCTTCAATGCTGGATCTTGCGGAAGCAGGTATTAATAATCTTATCAAAATACAAAAAAACACGCTCCTTGGAGGGTATAAATAGTAAAAAAAACCTATGGAAAAACTGATTATTGCAACAAAGAACAAAGGCAAAGCAATTGAAATTAAAGAAATATTAAAGGAATTTCCTGTGGAAGTATTATCAATGGGCGAAGCCGGATATGACGCAGAAATTGATGAAAATGGCTGTTCATTTTCTGAAAACGCATTATTAAAGGCCAAAGCCCTTTTTGAAATAACAGGTGAAATGGTTCTTGCAGATGACAGCGGCCTTGAAGTTGACTTTTTAAATGGTGCGCCGGGTATTTTTACGTCACGTTTTGCAGGCGATAATACGAGCCAGGAAGTAAAAAACAACAGAATTATCCATCTGTTAAAAGGAATTGATGTCCAATTCAGAACCGCACGGTTTGTTTGTTCAATTGCTTTTGTATCAGGGAAAACAAGTTTTTGTGTGGAGGGCACGGTGGAAGGGCTTATAGCCGAAGAGCCAATGGGAAACGAAGGTTTCGGCTATGACCCTATATTCTATCTGCCTGAATATAAAAAAACTTTTGCTCAATTGCCTGAGAGCATAAAAAATAAAATAAGCCACAGGGCTATTGCTTTGAAAAAATTTAAGGAAAAGTTTGCAGAGGTCATGAAAATTTAAAATAGCATAAACGTGAAGAGCTTAAAGGGGAGTTGAAAACAAAAAGATGGTAAAGCTGTTAGTCATAAGTGACTCCCATGGAAATACATCTCTTGCGGAAAAAGTTATCAGCAATCACAGGGATGTGGACATGGTTATTCATTTAGGAGATTATTTCAGAGACGCAAGAAAGCTGGAGGACTTGTTTCCGCAGCTTTGTTTTGAATATGTTTATGGAAACAGCGATTTCATGATTGGTGATGTGCCGATTGAAAAGATTCTGGAAATAGAGGGGCAGCGCGTTTTAATTACCCATGGTCACCGTTATTCTGTCAAATGGGGGACGGACAGACTTAAGGCCAAAGCAGAAAATGAGAATATCCAGCTTATTTTGTTCGGTCATACTCATATGTCCCAGGTTGAGCATTACCCCGGTCTCATTATTTTAAATCCGGGCAGCATTTCCGATCCGCGCGGTGAGGATGATGAATCATATGCCATTGTATCAATTGATAATTTTAAAATTGATGCGAAGTTAATGAATGCGGTTTAGGAAAGGTGAGTTTCATTGCAATTGATTTATTTCGATAACAGCGCAACAACAAGCATATATCCCGAAGCCCTTGAGGAAATGAACAGGATTTATAAAGATTTTTACGGAAACCCTTCTTCATTGCACCGGCTTGGAAGCAATGCGGAAAAAATACTGCAAAAGGCCAGGGAAACAATAGCTAAAACATTATCTGTTTCAGATGATGAAATCTTCTTTACTTCCGGCGGAACTGAATCCAACAATTGGGCCATAAAGGGAAGCGCAAGGGCAAACAGAAGAAAAGCGTCCCGAATATTAACCACAAAAACCGAGCATCCGTCGGCAATTGAGTGTTTTTCATATCTTGAAACAGAAGGCTTTTCTCCTGAATTACTGGACGTTAACCCGGACGGAGTTTTGGATCCGTATCTGGTCAGTGAAAAAATAAATGAAAAAACAAGCCTAATAAGTTTCATACTGGTTAATAACGAAACCGGAGCCATGCAAAATCTTGACGAAGTGATCCGGGCAGTACGGCATAAAAACCCTGATACCTTAATTCACATAGACGGGGTTCAGGCATATGGCAAAATACCTTTGAATCTTTCAAAGACAGATGCGGACCTGGTTTCCATAAGCGCTCATAAAATACATGGTCCAAAAGGCTGTGGCGCTTTATACATAAGGAAAAACACCCGCATCAGGCCTATTTTGCATGGGGGAGGACAGGAAGCCAAATATCGCTCCGGAACTGAAAACGTCCCCGCAATACATGCCTTTGCAACTGCGGCGGAAATTATTCACGAAAGAATGGATGAAAACCGGAAAAACTGCAAAATGCTTAAAAACATTATTATTGACGAATTGACGAAAGAATTTGGAAGAGACGGCTTTTTTGTTAACTCACCCGATAATGCATATGAAGGCATTTTAAATATATCCTTTCCCGGGGTTAAGGCTCAGGTGCTGATGCACCATCTGGAAGCCAGGAACATTTTTGTTTCAACCGGTTCTGCCTGTTCGTCCCGCAAGAGTGTTCAAAGCCATGTTTTAAAGGCCATGAACCTGCCGAAGGTAAATATTGAAGGGGCCATTCGTTTAAGTTTTTCAGGCTTTAACACTGCCAACGAAGCTATAAGTTTTACAAAGGCAATCAGGGAAATAATACCGGTTATAAGGTATTAAGCAAAATGGGAAGGAGATATTACTATAAGCCCCGGCTCGCATGGCAACCCGTTGCTTTTACAATGAATATCTGAATATTGACGTAAAAACAAATAAATCATGAAAAGGAAGAATCATATGAATACGGTTATACTTGTGCGCTATGAGGAAATTTTTCTGAAAGGGCTTAACAAGCCGGCCTTTGAAAACAGGCTTATAAAAAATATGAAACGCGCTTTGTACGGGCTTGGTAAAGTAAAGATTGCAAAAGCCCAAAGCAGGATTTATGTTGAGCCTGAAATTGAGAATTATCCGGCGGACGAAGCAATAAACCGTTTAACAAAGGTTTTCGGCATTTCTTCCGTAAGCCCGGTCTGGAAACTTGAAACAAGTAAGGATGTTATATTCGGCAAATCCGTTGAAATGGTGCGGGATATTTTAAAAAAATATAACCACAGAACCTTTAAAGTGGAGACAAAACGCGCCGACAAGAAGTTTCCCATGAATTCCATGGAAGTTTCAAGGGAACTTGGGGCAGTGCTGCTTAAAAATTTCCCGGAGCTTAAGGTTAATGTTACAGACCCTGATTTTATTCTTTATGTTGAAATCAGAGAATTTTCATATATCTACTCGGAAATTGTGCCTGGCGTAAAGGGACTTCCTGTTGGCTCGAACGGTACTGCAACACTGCTTATATCCGGCGGAATTGACAGCCCCGTAGCAGGATGGATGATTGCCAAAAGAGGCGTTAAGCTTGAAGCTGTTCATTTTTACAGCTATCCATACACAAGTGAGCGGGCTAAGGATAAGGTCATAAAGCTTGTAAAAATGCTTTCGGTGTATAATCTTGGTTTAAGGCTTCATATTATTCCCTTTACTGAGATTCAGATGTATATAAATCAAAAATGTCCCCATGAATATATCACAATCATCATGAGAAGGTTCATGATGAAAATAGCTGAAAAAATCGCTCTTAAAAACGGTTCGCTGGGGCTTGTTACAGGGGAGGCCATAGGCCAGGTTGCCAGCCAGACACTGGAAAGCCTTTTGGTTACAAACAGCGCGGTATCTCTCCCTGTTTACCGGCCATGTATTGGAATGGATAAAAGCGAGATTGTTGAAATCTCAAGGCGGATAGGGACCTACGAAACATCGGTTCTTCCATATGAGGATTGCTGCACGCTTTTTGTTGCCAGACATCCGGTGACAAAACCACGGCTTGAAAAAACAATTGAGCTTGAATCCGTTTTAAACATAGAGGAGCTTATACAAAGGGCACTGGACGGCGCAGAGGTTATGGATATAGAGTAATTTCTGCTCATATTTTAACCTGGCAGCCCGGCTGTGTTACAGACAATATGGACATAGAATAATCCTTTCCTTGCGGAATATTATATAACGAGGTAGTTGTATATGATATTCCGGCCTGGGAAAACCAATAAACCGCTAAAAAGGAAAGAGAAAACCATAACCTTTATTAACGAGGCTTTAGGCAAAAAGTATATTCTTTTTGTACTGCTTTTCGTTCCCGTTATTTTTGTTTCAGCTGCTTTCTTTATTTATTACTTTCTGGAAACAAACACAATATATCATGGCATTTATATAGACGGCATTCATGTAGGAGGGCTGACCCGCCGTGAAGCTCTTGAACTGTTGCAGAAAAGTTATGCAGAAAGCGGATTTTCCGACGGCATAATGCTTATTACTCCATTTAACGAATACCGTCTTCCTTTTGCGGATATTGGTTATGCCCCTTTATATGGGAAAGCTGTTGATGAGGCATTTATGACCGCAAGATGCGGTAATATGTTTGAAAGGCTGATGTTTGTCAGAAAAATACGGAAGCAAGGTCTACAAATTTATGCAGAAATGTGTTACAATAAAGAAAAATTAGCGGAAATTATAAGAAGCATAGGCATTGATACCGAAAGAGCACCTGAAAATGCCTCTGCTTCAGTATCAAACGGAAATGTTAGGATTACACCCAGCCAGTCAGGTTATTCGCTGGATTTTAATCTTAGTATGAAAAGAGTTGAGCGAAATCTTTCAAATAAAACAGCTACAGATGTTGAGTTGTTTGTTGTGAAGATACTTACCGATATTACCACCGAGATGGTTGACAAAATCTCGTATGAATTGGGGGCGTTTTCCACATATTTTAATCCGCAAAACGAGGGCAGGGCTCATAATATCAAGGCTGCCTGCGGTAAAATCGACCAATGGATTTTATTTCCGGGAGACAGCTTTTCAATGGACAAGGCTCTCGGGGACAGGACGGAGGAAAACGGGTACAGGCAAGACAGGGTTATTATAAACAATGAATTGGTTGATGGTCTTGGCGGTGGGATATGCCAGGTTACTTCCACCTTGTATAACTCGGTCCTTTTATCGGGTCTCAGAGTTCTGGAAAGAAAGAATCACACCCTGCCGCCAACCTATATTGAAATAGGTCGTGATGCCACGATTGCACAGGAGTACATTGACTTCAGGTTTAAAAACAATATCGGATATGCGGTCATCATAGAATCAAAGGTTATTGGCAATCAGGTTCGTATTGGTATATGGGGCATAAGGCCAAAAGAGACGGTAAAAAGAAGGATAAGAACAAACATTATAGAGAAAATTGAGGCTGAAGGTGTGCTGACGGAAACTGATGAGACACTGAAACCCGGTGAAATGGTTGTAGTCCGGGAAGCGATACCGGGCTATAAGGTTGAAGTTTTTCTTGACACTGTCGACAAAAACGGCAGGGTTATTAAAACAGAAAAAATTTCAGTGGATTATTACATACCTCAAAAGAAAAAAATAAAAATATCTCCTCTGGCTGCACCCTCATTGGCCAATCCGTTATCTGTACTTCCATATGACATGTAGTGGCGGAACGAATATAAAAAAACAGCAGGTGTTAAAATATGCCGGAAATTAAACCATATTATAATTCTACTATTATATGCCCTGTTTGCAATAAGCAAATACAGGTTACAAAAGTTCGTTCAAAGTTTGTAAAACTTATTAAACAGGATGAAGATTTTTGCCCCTATTATGAATCAATAAACCCAATTTTTTACGAAGCATGGATCTGCGGCAATTGCGGTTATGCTGCCCATAGCACTGTTTTTAACAATGCCACAACCAATGATCAGAGAGTAATCCTCAACAAACTTAAGGGGAAATGGACCAAAAGGGAATTTTCAGGTGAAAGGGATGTTGAAAAGGCCCTTGAAGCTTTTAAAATTGTTTTATATAATCTACAGCTAAGAAGCGGAAGCTTCAGCGAATTTGCAAAAATCTGCCTGAGATTAGCCTGGTTATACAGGTATAAGGGTGAGTGGGTTAACGAGCATAAATTTTTAAAGTTCTCCTATGATTACTATAAAAAGTCCTACACGGGGGAGTACCTGAAAGACGGAAAACTTGACGAATATACATGCATGTATATTATCGGGGAGCTTGCCCGGCGGCTTGGAAACAATGAAGAAGCACTGCAATGGTTAGGAAGATTAATAACTGCATCCGCAAGGGCTGATGAAAAGGGCAGGATTCCGCCTGTAATCCTTGAAAATACCCAGAACCTTATTTATGATATAAGAGAAGCTCAAAAAAAGAAAAAAATGAGCGGGACGGAATACGACAACAAAAAAACAAGCTGAAATTTTTCAATAACATGAATGCGCCGCAT
>JAAYGP010000264.1 GCA_012727625.1 Clostridiaceae bacterium | reverse complement strand
CCACAATGCAGGGCCCGGATTATGTTAAAAATTCAGTTACACAGAATGTTATAACAGATGGGGATCCTGCTGCTGAATGGGATGCATTTATTGAAAACTGGAGAAAAACCGGTGGAGACAAATTAATCCGTGAGATAAACGAATTGTATGAGTTCAGCAAAAAATAAAACTTTCAGTTTTTTTGACATAATATGCTGCTGGTTTTGTTTTCGGGGTTTCCGGCGAAAGCAGGCTGGTTGCCGCCCGGATGACAGAATATATTATAAAAGAGGTGCTTTTCATATTATGGAAGAGATAAAATTTTTTGATTGCAATTGCAGTTTCGGAAGAAGAAGCGTGGTAGATCCCGGTTCATTTTATAAAGCTGAGGATCTGAAAAAGAGAATGGAGCATTACGGAATTGCCAAAGCCCTCGTGTATCATTCTTTGGCCCGTGAATACAGCCCTATGGAAGGAAACAAAATACTGATGGAGGAAATACAAGATTTCCCCGGGTTCTATCCGATGTGGGTTGTAATGCCTCATCATACAGGTGAGTTTTATAATCCTGAAGAACTAAAGGAACAATTAAAAAAATACAATGTAAGAGCAGTGAGAATGTTTCCCAGTGTTTACGATCAATATTACAGCACTGAAAACTGGAACTGCGGGAAGCTTTTCTCAATGCTAGAATCATGCAGAATACCTCTGTTTTTAGGATTTAACCAGGTGGGGCTTCACGATATTGTCCGGATTTTAACCGATTACCCGAATTTACCCGTTATATTGACCGAATTGGTATATTCAATTGACAGAAACCTGTATGGGCTTCTTGGAAGCTTTGGAAATCTCAAAATTGAGCTTTCAGGCTATAAAGTGCACAACGGTGTTGAGGAGATCTGTGCAGGATTCGGTGCGGAGCGGATTGTTTTCGGCAGCATGATGCCGGTATTTTCCGGAGGTTCCGCGGTTAGTGTAATTAATTATGCCTGTATCAGCCAAAAGGAAAAACAAATGATCGCTCATGAAAATATTGAAAAACTGCTTGAGGGGGTTGTGTTTACTTGAATATATACGAAAAAGCCAAAAAAGGATTGCCTTTGGACGATGTGTTAATAATAGATTGTCATTGCCATATGGGTTCCTGGCAGCATTTTAATGTACCGAAAGGCTCAGCGGAGGGCATGATTGAAAGCATGGACTCCCTGGGTGTGAATATTGCCTGCCCCACAGCTCACGCAGCCATAGGGCCGGATTATGTACTTGGTAATGATATGGTTATTGAAGCGGTAAAAAAGTATCCCGACAGGTTTGCCGGATATATTACAATTAATCCGAATTATCCGGATGATATAAAAAATGAGCTTGACAGGTGCTTTGCAATTGACGGAATGATAGGCATTAAACTGCATCCGTCATGCCACGGCAGAAAAATAGAGCATAAAAATTATAATATTGCATATGAGGCTGCCAACAGCTTAAAGTGTCCGGTACTCATTCATGTATGGGGAATGGGCGATGTGATGATGATAGACAGGGTTGCTTCCCGATATCCGGAGGCTTCCATCATAATGGGTCATGCCGGAGCTGATATAGATGCCATGGAACTCGCCATGGAAGTTGTTAAGAAACATGAAAATGTTTATGTTGACATAGCAATATCGAGAGCCCGTGAGGGTAATGTGGAATGGCTTGTTGATGGTGTTGGCGCGGATAAGGTTCTTTACGGCTCAGATATGCCCTTTTTTGACCCAAGACCCACATTTGGAAGACTGGCTTATGCAAATATAAGTGAGGAAGACAAAAGGAAGATTTTTGGTTTAAATATGAAGAAAATAATTGAAAGATACAGGGCGGTGAGGGATTGAGCAGAACAAACATGCGGCCTTACGCAGTCATGTGCAGGAAAAGGGGTTCCGTCAAAGAGTTGCTGAAGTATATATGGAAGAAAAAGTTCATATATGCGATGTTTCTTTTACCGCTGCTGTATTATATAATATTTGAGTACATTCCAATATATGGAATCACCATAGCTTTTCAGGATTATGTGCCCGGCAGCCCTTTTATAGGAAATGAGTGGGTTGGATTTAAAAATTTTGAGCTTCTTTTTAAATCAAAACCCTTTTATGTAGCCTTGAGAAACACCGTAATAATCAGCCTTTACAAAATAATTTTTGG
>JAAYGP010000263.1 GCA_012727625.1 Clostridiaceae bacterium | reverse complement strand
TTGCTGCCCCTTAACTTCGGCAAAATCAGGAATATTTTCCATATCTTCCGACCGGGCGGAATTCCACTCAACCACAACCGGAGTTATTCTTATAAGGCCATTTGCATATTCCACGAGTTTTTTCAGGCATTTAACCGGTATTACGTTTATTCCTTTAACAACGGCAGCTTCGCAGGCATTTTCCGGCGGAACCATTATGGCTTCAAGATTTTTATCCCTGGCAGCAATGGCTTTTGAAAGAATTCCATACACAGGGCGCAGGGTTCCGTCCAATGAAAGCTCACCGCAAAGCATGCAGTTCTTAAGAAAATCACTTGCAAAAACTCCCGTTGCTGACAATATGCCTGCCGCAATCGGCAGATCATAGGCTGTCCCCTCCTTCTTCAAATCAGCGGGAGCCAGATTGACTGTAATTCTCCTGGATGGAAACTCAAATCCTGAATTTTTTATTGCGGCCCTGACTCTTTCCTTTGCTTCCCTTACCGCAGTATCGCCTAATCCAACAATATCAAATGCAGGTATACCATTGCTTATGTCGGTTTCAACGGAAACAGGGAACCCGTCAATGCCCAGAAGCCCGCAGGCTGTTACTTTACTTAACATTACTCCGGCCTCATTGTATTCAAAATCTTGATTTATGCATGAAGTCACGAAATGTATGTTGGTTATAATCGTAAAAATTTATAAATTATTTAAATGTCCTTACTATTATATTGTTTATCCCGGGATTTTTCAACAACCAAAATTTCAATATTTCAACTGTCCTGAATATGACGTTACTGTTCACACTCCGATTCAGGTTCCGGTTAATGAACAGTAATGCTGAAGGAGTTTACCCTACCTTCTGATCCACAAAAGATAAAGAGGAATAACAACACAGGCTATCGCAAGTATGAATAAAGCAATACCTCCCTTTTTGTTTTCCCTGATTGTCCAGATTCCGTAGCTTACCGTGTAGATTGCGCACCAGGCAAGAACCGCAAGTATAATTATCAATATCAGGATATTCATTCTATTCCCCTTTCAGATCTACAACAGGAAACTGTTTTAACGTCATGCCGGATCTTCTGACGGAAATGTTAGTAATTACTTCAAATTCCGCTTTCTCATACTTTTCCGACCACCTTAAATTAAGCCAGTCATCCCATGTTAAATATTTTATTTTCAACGATTTTCCGATTGCGCATATATCGCTTTTAAATTCATTTACGGTTTTTTCCATTAAGTCCTCAATTTCTTTTTTTATATAATGTGCCGCAAAATCCTCCAGTTTTTTAAGCTCTTCACCCTTTGAATAGTCTTTGTCACTGTCAACGGCAAGGATGTCTCCCTCAAGAAAAACCTTTATTGTTATATAAGGGATCTCACCTTTCATTTTTACTTTTATTGAGGTGTTTCTTGCCCGCTTAAGCCTGAGTGAAACATAATTTCTGTCTTCGGGATCATTATATTTACTTGGCTCGGGAATAGAATAATTAACCCGGTTCAGCATGTTGGAAACCATTAGAAAGCTTACTGTTTCCCTGCTGTTCATTTCCCCGATCATTTTATCGGACTTAAAAACAGCCAAACCCATTCCGTTTGCTTTATTGTCAAAATTAACAGGTATTTCACCCGCCTTGTAACTCTTTTCTGATTTTCCGTTTTCCAATCGCGCATTTGATACCAGGGCGGCAAAGTCATCTGAACTTTCTACTTTATTGACATCCAGCAAAACAGCCACAGGTTCATTGCATGTACATTTCATTCTCCTGTAAAAATCCTCAAGTTTACTGTCCAGGGTGTATCCTGTAAATTTATAGGATTCCATGATTAATTCGAAATATTTTGCGGGATTAACTTCAAGTATTGGTTTCGTTTCCTTAAGAAATTCTTCCGCCGATCCCTTTGATACCCCAATATAGGTGTTTGGTCTGAATTCCCTGTATTTATTGAATGTATTTATAAATTTTTCAACTCCTCTTTCAGCCAGTTCCTTTGAAATTATTATAAGTTTTGCGTGGGAAAAGTTAACTTTTTTTCCTATAATGGTATTAGCAATGTTCACACCGTCGTATATGGTTGGAGCTTCTACGGTAAGCATGGCGGTTGATTTTTCAATTTCGCCGGGTTCCGGCCCGACCCCGACGGAAATTGGAACCGCAAAAAAAAATGTAATCCTTTGCCCATATATTTTTAAAATATAATTACTATAATAT
>JAAYGP010000262.1 GCA_012727625.1 Clostridiaceae bacterium | reverse complement strand
CCTGCCTGACCTAAGCCGCAAAATTTACTTTGTATATCGCCATCCGGTATGAAATTATTCAATAAATATTAAAATACATATTATTATTTTTTTGCTGGAACAGAAAATATGGGTAAAACACAAAATAAAAGAAAAACAAGTCGTTCTGAATCTCAAAAGAGATTTAAACCCAATGGTGAAAAACGATATCCGGTAAAAAGGACAAATGTACTGCCTGACAAAGGGCAAAGCCTCTGGGCGATCAGTGTAACTATAATCTCTTTTGTTCTGTCTATTAGTATTCTTTTTATATCTACAGGGCTTTTTGAAACAATTTCACCTTTTTTTTCGTTTCTTGTAGTATTGGTAATTGTCATGCTGGGTGTGGTATTTGATCTCGTTGGTGTTGCTGTAACAGCAGCGGATGAAAAACCTTTTCACTCAATGGCATCAAAGAAATACAGCGGTGCAAAGCATGCAATTAAGCTTATAAGAAATGCAGACAAGGTTTCAAGTATCTGTAATGATGTCGTGGGAGATATTTGCGGCGTTGTAAGCGGAACTGCAGGCGCTGCCATAGTATACAGGTTATTCTCGGGAACTGCAAATTCCGTTTTGATTGAAGCTGTTGTGGGAGGCCTTATTGCTGCAGTTACTGTTGGGGGTAAAGCTTTCGCCAAGAGATTCGGCTTAAATAACAGCAATTATATTATCTATAAAATCGGCTCTCTTTTTGCTTTGTTCAAAAAATAGAATTATTTTTATGCGGATTTTATTTTGTTATCCATAATTCTTTTCAAAGGCAAAGTGGCCGGAATGCAGGTTAAGAGGTTTTTACGCTTTTTTAACTGATTCATTTTTTGCTTTAATGATGGTATAGACTGCTTTTTTGAAAATGCGCCGGAATTTTCAATACCATTTTACAGGCAGAATTCAAAACATCATACAGTTCTTGCAAATGGAGCTCTTGTTTTCGCCATTGCACAATATCTTACCTGTAAGTATCTGAATCAGGTGTGAACAGTAACTCCATAAGAGCCGGTTGCACGGATTGCATTAAAAAATAATTGCGCTTCCCGGTATATTTTAGTAAAATTAATAGATAGCGCGGTTGAAACGTGTGGGAGATATCATTTCTCCTGCTGTTTTTATATGAACGAAGCGATTTTTAAATTGTTTCCTGAATTAAGCATGTTATTTAAAAAGCAGTTGCACAAGCTATTTTCATAGTACCTTTTAATAAAGGAAAGAAGGAACCGGAAATTGAAAAAGGAATGTTTGTGCTCAACAGGAGTGCTGGATCAGATAGTTGAGCCAAGTGATTTGAAAAATTTAAAGCTATGCTGCCTGGAAAAGCTGGCTGATGAAATAAGAGCTTTTTTAATTGAAAAAATCTCCCGGACAGGAGGACATATTGCGTCAAATCTTGGAGTTGTTGAATTGACAATTGCCCTGCATACGGTTTTTCAAACTCCGGAGGATAAAATCGTGTGGGATGTGGGACATCAAACCTATGTCCATAAAATTTTAACCGGCAGAAAGAATGATTTTACAAATATACGGCAGCTGGGCGGCATTTCAGGCTTTCCAAAAATGTCGGAGAGTGCCCATGACTCTTTTAACACAGGTCACAGCTCGACTTCCCTTTCTGCTGCTTTAGGCATGGCAAGAGCAAGGGATCTTCAGGGAAAGAAACATAGTGTTGTTGCTGTTATTGGTGATGGTGCGTTAACCGGCGGGTTGGCCTATGAAGCTTTAAATGATGCAGGAAACTGCAAAACCAGCTTAATCGTGGTGTTAAATGACAACGAAATGTCAATATCAAAAAATGTAGGAGGAATGTCAAGGTATTTAAGCCGTATCAGAACAGAACCGATTTATTTCAAGGTCAGGGACGATTTTCAGACATTAATGGAGAAAATACCTGCCATAGGCAATTCTGCAAGCAAGGTGCTTAATAAGGTGAAAGGCTCTATAAAAAGCCTTCTGCTTCCCGGTATGCTGTTTGAGGAATTAGGGTTTCGGTATTATGGTCCCATAGACGGCCATAATATTTCCGAAATGCAGGAGGTTTTAAAAAAGGTTAAAGGCATGAGAGGGCCTGTAATGGTACATGTATGCACAACCAAGGGACGCGGGTATACGCCTGCTGAAGAAAAACCGCAGGTATACCACGGCATATCTCCTTTCGATGTTGAGACAGGCCAGGTTAAAAAGCTGAGCAACGGAAGTTTTTCCAATGTTTTTGGCAGAAAAATTACCGAGCTTGCTAAAAAGCATGAAGATATCGTCGCAATCACGGCAGCCATGCCGGAGGGAACAGGACTTAACTATTTTATGGAGAGGTTCCCCGAACGCTTTTTTGATGTTGGGATTGCGGAGCAGCATGCGGTTACCATGGCGGGCGGGCTGGCCGCAAGCGGTTTAAAACCTGTTGTTGCCATATATTCAAGCTTTTTTCAGCGAGCCTATGATCAGATTATACACGATGTATCCTTAATGGATCTGAACGTTATTTTTTGTATTGACAGGGCCGGTGTGGTAGGCGAAGACGGGGAAACTCACCAGGGTGTTTATGACATAGCCTTGTTTTCCAACCTGCCTAATGTTACTATTATGACTCCAGCGGATTATGATGAGCTTGAAAAAATGCTGACCTATGCGGTTGAAGAAGGCAAAGGCCCTGTTGCAATAAGATATCCGAGAGGACAGGGACAGCGCAATCTGGTGCCTGATGTTCCACTGAAGCATGGAAAAGCGGTTTGCCTTTCCGAGGGAAAAGATGCCACAGTTGCCGTTACGGGGCATATGGTTTCCACGGCTTTGAAAGCGGCAAAAATACTTGAAAAACAGAACATATACTGTGATATATTATATTACAGGTTCATAAGGCCCTTTGATATTGAAATGCTTGAAAACTCTGCACGTAAAACCGGGTTTGTCATGACCGTGGAGGATCATGTTGAAACCGGAGGTTTTGGAAGCATTGCCCTTAAACACATGAACCAAAGGGGGGTATTAGTGCCCTTTGAAATTGCGGCTTTTCCGGATATTCCGATAGAACATGGAACAAGAGATCAGTTGTATAGAAAATATGGTATGGATGCCGAGGGTCTGGTGCAAAGGATCAAGATGAGGCTTGATTTCATGAGAAGTAAACAGGCACAGGG
>JAAYGP010000261.1 GCA_012727625.1 Clostridiaceae bacterium | reverse complement strand
GTACGGGCAGGTTCATTTATACCCTATATAATATCATATATTATCATAATACATTACATAAAAAAATCAAAAGATAAATGAATTCTTTAGATTTTTTTATTCATTTTTATGTACTTTTTTATCCTGAAAAGCATTAAACCGTGCCGGAATAAACATTTATGGTAACCTTTCACATCCTAATTCAGTTACTGAGCAGGTCAGATATTGTGAACAGTAACCATTTGTGAAAATACCAGGTCTTGCCAAAGTTCATTTGTTGTGCCTGAAAATACAATCACGCTAAAACACATGTGTTGAAAAACATTAAACAATGTCGGAATACATGTATTGGAAAGTACTAATCTGAAATAATTTTCATTATGCTCTCTGCAAGAGACATAGCAGCTTTCAACCTGTATTCCTCTGTATCCAGCTTTACTCTTTCCTGATCGTTTGAAAGGCAGCTGATTTCAACCAGTACAGCCGGCATCTTCGTGTCCCTTATAACCACAAAATTCTGAGCCCTTACACCTATATCCCTTGAACCCAGGTTTTTCAGCAAATCATTCTGTATTATGGTTGCATATTCTTTTCCTTTATAGCTTCCGGTATAGTAGAATGTCATTGTGCCGCTGATATTTTTATCAAAAAACGCGTTATTGTGTATGCTTACAAAAAGGTCGGCATTCCAGTCGTTGGCCATCTTTGCCCTGTCATATAAACTTACAAATACGTCCGTTTCACGGGTCAGTTTGACATTAACGCCCTTTTCTCTTAATATAGCCGCTGTTTTCAGGGCAATGTCAAGGTTATACCATTTTTCTTCCTTCCCGTAGGTTGCCCCGGATTCAGAACCTCCATGACCTGGATCAAGAACAACCAGTTTTCCGCCTCCAACCGGGTTCTGGCCCGGTTCAGGCGCGGGAGACGGAGTGTTTCCCGGCAGATGGCTTTCAGTCCCGTCAGATAAAACTATTAAAACCTCGTCATTTGAGTCCGTATAACTTAAGCTATAGGATGCATCGGTGTTTTCCCTGCTTATTACAAGATAGGTCTTATTTGCTGTTGTAAGTGTATGTACGGAATGTATGATTTTGCTGCCGATTTGAATCTTGTCGCTGCCAAGATCAATTACTCCGCCTGGGAAAATAAACGTAAAGGTTCCGGATTTTTTGTCATCCTCAACCTCAATATTGTTCATATTTTGCTGAACCAGCTGACGAATTCCCGGGGTTGTCAGCTTTAACGCAGCATTGCTTCCGTTACTTGTGTATTGAAGATTTTTAACCCCGGAATTCACTAATGTGACGGTAAGACTTTTACCATCCTGTCTTGCTTCCCAATCAATGTTTTCTTTAACCTCAATCACCATTCGTGCTGTTGTTGTTTCAAACTGCCCCGTCCGTATTTTTGAGTAAACACGGCCGGAGGGATAGTTGTATTCCCTTGCATCAATCAGGTTTTGAGGAATGTCTATAACAATCCTTGAGGGATTACTTAACCTGAATATTTTGTAATCTTCCAGGGCTATTGTGTCAATTATTATCTTATTTGTCCCGGCAACAAACGATACGGTACCGGATCTGTCACCGTCCCCGCGGCTTGCAAGCCCACCTGATGACGGTGCAGGCGTAGGTGACGGGTTTGCCGTCGGCGACGGAGTTGGCGTTACCTTTGGCTGATTCGGTGCCGCAGTGGGTGTTGGGGTTGGAGTAGCCTTTGGCTGATTAGAACCCGGTATCGGTGTGGGTGTTGGGGAAGCCTTCGGCTGTTCAGGTACCGGTGTGGGCGTTGCCATTGGCGTTGGGGTTGGATTGTACGCGATGCCCTCAGGATTGAAAATGATTTTTGTTCCTGAATTCCCGTTGGACGCAATAACATAATTCAAATTATTTTTCCCCGATATTCTTATATTAACTTCATTTCTTGTTTTGCTGCAGAATGAAATAATGCCATGCAAAATGCTGTTACCGGGAATCACTTCTGTTTTATATTCCTGCAGTAAAGGCATTTTTATTTGAAGTATTTTTTCAACTGTCCTGTATTCAATTTTATATAATTCAGGGTTTTCCTTAATCTTTTC